>JBAVKY010000231.1:0-5335 GCA_049688555.1 Propionicimonas sp. | reverse complement strand
CCTCAGTTCGGGGCGCGACCGGCCGGCAGTTCAGTGGCCACGCCGGTGGCGTCGTGAGCGCTTCTCGCCGGTGCGCCGCGAGGCCGTCGGGCGGCCCGAGCCACCTGGAGCAGCCGGGGCCGCCACCACCGTCGGCTGCGCCGCCCTGGCCTGTTCAGTCCGTGAACTGTTCACCGTCCGGCCCCGGACGATGCCGACGAACTCCTCGATCAGTGCGTGGGGATTATCGGCCATCCAGGCTAACGCGATCGTCGTGGGCTCGGCGTCACTGATGGGTCGGTAGACCAGGTCGCGCCGGCTCTGCGAGCGGGCAATCGACTGCGGCACGCACAGCACGCCGGCCCCCCAGGCCACTCGATCGATCGAGTCGGCGGACTCGACAGCGTCGAGGAGCGTCTCGCCGGCCAGATCCGCGCGGGTGATCTCGTCGAAAGCCGCCACCGGATGATCCTTGGGCACCACCACCACGGGAACCTCGTCGTAGAGGCGGATGACGTGGAGCCCCTCGCTGGCCACGGGCAGTCGGACGAAACACAGATCAACCAGATGGCTGTCCAGCGCATCGCGCTGGCCGGAGGGTGCGACCTCGACCACGACCAGGGGCTGCCGCGGAAACCGCTCCGACCAGATCCTGCGCCACTTGGTGAGCGTCACCCCGGGAACGAAACCCACGTTCAAAACGGCGGCGCGAGCGGTCCCGGTGGGATCGGCAGGTGCGGGGATGGTCACCAGCGAAGGCTAGTACGGCAGCGAGCTTCGGTGCCGTCGGCGGGCCGACGGATAAGCTGCCCACGTGAGCCAGACCATGAAACCGACCACAGCGGCCGCCAAACTGGGCATCTACCTGCCCGCCGCTCCCGAGGAGTTCCAGCGCTCACCGATCACCCGGGACGAGTTGACCGCGTTGCGGGCCGACCCGCCGCAGTGGCTGAATGAGCTACGCCGCAACGGTCCCTTTCCACGCGACGTGATCGCCCAGAAGCTGGGCGTCTCCCGTTCCGGACTTGCCAGGGCGGGGATCGACACGGCGCTGGACGCTGACCAGATCGGGGCGCTCATCGCCGACCCGCCCGCGTGGCTCCTTGACGAACGCGATCGCCACCGGGCCGTCATCGCCGAGCGGGAGCGGCTCAAGCAACTCCAGCGACACCGCTGAGGCGCCTCCGTGGCGGCACTCGGCGTACGGTGTCGGGCCGGGAGCGCCTGTCGGCGCGAGGCCGCTCGGAGCGGCGATAGTTGGAGCCCGGGGCTACCGCGGCCCGACACCCGGTTCGAGGATAGGCGTCTGGGGCGACCCACCCAAATTGGCCTGGTCACTCGAGCGTCCCGGCTCGCCACAATCGGGCGCTGGCGGCCAGGTCGTCGGCCATGGTTTGCAGACGTCCTGCCTGGACCACCGCCCGTACCCCGTGGGTGAGGTCGGCTCGACCCGACGACACGACGTGGCAGAAGGCGGCCGCCCGTTCCAGGGCCAGCGCGAAGTCGCCTTCGAAGGCCCCGCGCAGGATTGCGTCAGCGACCCGGCGAATCTCGTCCGGTCCCGGCGGGTCGACACCGGCCACAGCATGGTTGGGCTCGGTGAATCGGATGCCTGCTGAGTATTCGCGGGCCGCGCCCGTCGGGTCGCTCGCCACCCACTCACGCAGCAGGTAGAGCCGCCACAGAACCCCTGGCAGGGTCCGCGCCGGCCGGGAAGACCACAGGTCGGCCATGGTTGACAGGCCGATCTCGTCGCCGAGGGCGAGCAGCCGCTCAGTCACCGCAGGGTCGTTCGCGGCCCGTCCGGTGTGCAGCAGGACTGCGGCTGTCTCGTGGGCCGCGTGAAGCTCCGCGATCGGGTCGGATCGCTCACCCAGCACTTCCAAGGCGGCCGGCTCCCGAACACTGGGCCGGCGTGGCTTGCGGGACTGGCTCATCCCGTAAGGCTAGCGGGCCCTACGAGGGCCAGGTTTGCGCCACCTGTTGCTGCATATCGAGCGCCTCGATGAGCAGCGGAGCGGCCTGCTTCTCCAACCCCGGCCCGAACAGCGGGATGGCCACCGTCAGTTCGCCTTCGTAGACCAGCGATGAGCCGGCGCCGCTCGGGGTCAACGTGGTGGTCCCGAGCAACTCGACTGGCATCCCGGCGACCGCTACCCGGGTCGTGCCGCGCCGGCTCCCGTCTGTCGCTGCGTCGGGTTCCCAAGCGATCTCGTCGGTGACCGTGATGGTCGAACCGGTGAAGCGCTTGATCGAGGGATGGTTCGGCATCACCCGACGTGACCCGGTCTGGAGACCGTTGACGAAGACGGTGTATTCCAGGGGCTCGGTCGCCGCGCAGACCGCGTCCAGGAAGCTGCGGTCGGTGAGCATCCGGAAGGCCGCGTCCGGAGCCTGCGGCAAGTCGTGCGTGGCGATGATGTGCATGGCGACCATTCTGGGGCATCGCCGCAACGGGGCGGGAACCGCCGGCGAACAGCTTGGCGCAACGCTGCGGCCCCTCTGGTGCCGCCACTGCGGTCGAGCTCCCACCGGCTATGGTGGCAGCAGTGCGTTGCGTCAGTGAGGACTCATGCTCGGCAGTGTTGTACGACCCGTTGATGACCTGACCCGTCAATCCCGACTCGCTGCTGTCGTCCGTGCGGCCACTTCGTCTCAGCCAGGCTTGGACTTCCCAGAATTCGGCAGTTTCGTCACCGCCTACTGCCAGCACGTCCCGGACGACGAACTCGCCGTGGTCAGCCCTGAAGCCCTGGCCGGGATGATCGGAGCCCACCTCGAGCTTGGACGCGTGCGCGGCGGCGACCAGCACCTCGTCCGCGTGTTCACCCCGTCCGGGAGCGAACAGGGGTGGGACGCCAACGGTTCAACGCTGGTGCAGGTCGTCACCGGCGATCGTCCATTTCTGGTGGACAGCCTCGGTATCGAGCTGGGTCGTCAAGGCTGGAGCCTGCGCCAGCTCTACCACCCGCAGCTGAGCGTCCGGCGCGATCAGGCCGGGCAGTTCCAGGCCCTGGCGCACGAGGCGCCCGCCTCAGTGGCCGAGTCGTGGATCACCATGGTCGTCTTCCCTCCGTTGGGAATCGCTGCCGATCAGGCAGCGGACGGGCTCGCGGCCGGCTTACGGACGACGCTGGAGGAAGCCAGGATCGCTGTCGAGGACTGGCAGCCGATGCTCGCCGCGGCCCGTGCCGCCGCACGCCAGCTGGAGGCGACGCCGCCGCCCGTCGAGACGGTGCAGGTCCGTGATGCCATCGACCTGCTGCGGTGGCTGGCCGATGGTCACTTCGTCTTCCTTGGCTTCAGGGAGTACTCCTACGACGCCAGTGGGTTCGCCCCGGTCGCTGGTTCTGGGCTCGGAATCCTGCGTGGGGACATCGACCCAGTTGGCACCTTCCACGCTCTGCCGGCCAAGAGCGATCCCGAGGTGTTGGTGATGACCAAGGATCCTCGCCGTTCCCGCGTCCATCGCGGGTCCTACCTTGACTACCTCAGCGTTCGGCTCTTCGATGCCGGCGGACGTCTGGTCGGCGAATTGAGATTCCTCGGACTGCTCGCAGCGACGGCTTACACCGAATCGGTCTCCCACATCCCGGTGCTGGCGACCAAAGCCGAGCGACTGCTGGCACGCAGCGGGTTCGCGGTCGATTCCTACGGCGGGAACGCGGTCCGGCAGGCGATCAGCACGTACCCGCGCGACGAGCTGTTCCAGGCGGACGTCAATGAGCTGGCCCCCATCGTCACCGCGATCGCCGGGTTCCGGGAGCGGCGCCTGGTGCGTGCCTTCGTCCGGCGTGACCGGCACGCCCAGTTCGCGACCGTGCTGCTCTTCCTTCCCAGGGACCGATTCAACACCGATGTCCGCAAACGTATGACGGACGTGGTGTTGGCGGAACTCTCGGGTGAATCGCTGGAGTACACCTCGCTGGTTTCCGAATCAGTTCTCACCCGGCTGTTCTTCGTGGTTCGGCTCGCCAGTGGGTCTCAGGAGTCCCTCGGGGAGGAAGCCAGGATCACCGCCCAGCTCGACGCTGCTACGCGGACCTGGGAGGACGGGTTCAACGAGGCCGTGCTGGGAGTTCCCAGCCAGGCCCGCGGCGTGGAGTTCAGCGAGGCGTACGAAGCGGCGTTCAGCCCGCAGGTCGCCGTGAGCGACCTGCTCCTGGCGAACCAGCTCGCCGACCCCGCCGACCTGCGATTCGCGCTGTACCGTCCAGACGATCCCGAGGACCCCGCCGACATTCGGCTGAAGGTGTTCGCTTCCCAGCCCATGGAGCTCACTGAGGTCATGCCGCACCTGAGTGTGCTGGGGGTCGACGTGCTGGACGAACGCCCCTACGAGTGGAATCTGAGAGGTCGCCGGCTGAACCTGTTCGACTTCGGCCTAAGGCTGCCGCGAGGCACCGTCGCGGTCGAGGAATGGGAGGCGGGCGATCAGGAGCGGTTCGTGCAGGCCTTCGAGGCCTCGTACCGCGGTGCGTGCGAACCGGGACGGCTCAACCGGCTGGTCCTGACCGCTGCGCTGTCCTGGCGTCAGGTGAGCTGGTTGCGAGGCTTGTCCCGCTACCTGCTGCAGGCGGGAATCGGCTACAGCCAGCAATACATCGCCGACTGCTTGAACGCCCAACCGGGGCTGGCCGTCGACCTTGTCCACGCCTTCGAGACCAAGTTCGATCCCGCTGCGTTTGTCGATGCCCCCACGCGACAGGCAGCGCTGGACGTCACCTGGGACCGACTCGCGGTCGCCCTGGACGCGGTGGCGAGCCTCGACCATGATCGGATCCTGCGCCTGTTCGTGGCGCTGATCCGGGCGACGGTCCGCACCAATGCCTTCACCGACGCCCCGGCGCTCAGCTTCAAGCTGCTCCCCGGCGAGCTGCCGCTGCTGCCCGAGCCCCGCCCCGCGTTTGAGATCTTCGTCTATTCGCCGCAGGTCCAGGGCGTCCACCTGCGCTTCGGGCGGGTGGCCCGTGGCGGGCTGCGCTGGTCGGATCGCAAGGAGGATTTCCGCACCGAGGTGCTGGGCCTGGTCAAGGCGCAGACCGTCAAGAACACCGTCATCGTTCCGGTGGGCGCCAAGGGCGGCTTCGTGCCGCAACGATTGCCCGATCCGAGCGTTGACCGCGCCGGGTGGCTGGCCGAAGGTCAAGCCTGCTATCGGATCTTCATCGAGGGGCTGTTGAGCGTGACCGACAACCTGGTGGCCAACGCCGTGGTCCCGCCGGCTGGTGTGCTCAGGTACGACGGCGATGACCCCTATCTGGTGGTGGCAGCCGACAAGGGAACCGCCAGTTTCTCCGACATCGCGAATGCCATCGCCACGGCTCACGGATTCTGGCTCGGCGATGCGTTCGCC
>JBAVKY010000230.1:0-4080 GCA_049688555.1 Propionicimonas sp. | reverse complement strand
GCACTGCGACGCATCCCCGCAGCCGACCGCGCCGCCCCCTTCGCCGCGGCCGCGCTCGCCGCCTGGCACGCACCCGATGAGGTCGCGGCCCACCTCGCCGCCGGGCCGCCCCTGACCGCAGAGGAGTCCACCCACTTCGAGGCGGCCATCCGCGCCGACGCCGACGCAGCACCACTCATGGACCTCGTCGAAGAACTCATCGCACGCATGAGCCGGGATCCCGAACTCGCGGCCCAGGCACTCAACCATCCGCAGATTCAGGCCACCCTGCTCCTGCGGGCGGCGCGCACCGGCGAGTGGGACGAACTCGCCGAGATCACCGCCGACGCCGCAGAGGCTGCCAGCGTCGGTGGCCTCGACCCAACAGGAGCCGAGAGCGCATTTGCCTTGGCGAGTAGCCAAGGGACGCGGGACGGCACCGGGCACGCTGACAGCCTCGAATCGAGCGTCTGGGGCGACGTCCGCCCCTTGGAGCAGCTGACCTCCGGCGAGACCACCGCCGCAATCACGCACCTGCTCGACGGGGAACCGATGGACCAGTCATCTCGGACGGCCCCAGGAAACTCGCTGAACGCACCTCCCCACCGACCGCAGCCCTGAGTCGCAGCGTCAACTCCGGGCACCACGTCCCGTGCGCAGATGCGGCCCCGAACCACCACACGACGCGCGTCTCTCTTGTCCGGAGTACGACGTGCAGGTCGTCCTCGGTTCACGACGTCGGGCTGCACCCAGGAGCACGAGTGGCGCGCCGACGCGCCGACCGGCCAGGTTGGGGTGTGCCCCAAAGGCGGCGATGTGACGCGAGTCTCGGTCTGCGTGGCAGCCGTCGTGACAGACAGGGCCGTCGGCGTGCCCCGCTACATTCGCCTCATGGACGCAGACCATGTGGCTCTCATCGGAGCGATCGGCGGCGCGGTCGGTGCCGCAACGGGCGTGACGGCCCTCGCATTGCAGGGCTGGCAGTTCCACCTGTCCGGGCCCCGCGTGCGGGTGAACCTCGCCAACGGTCTGGGCGTGCCGGACCTAGACGCGTACCTCATGGTCGAGGTCGCAAACGTCGGGCGGCTACCTGTGACGGGCACCTCGGTCGGCGTCGAGTTGTCGAACGGCCGGCACATCCCGTTCGGCAACATCAACGCCCGGATGCATCGCGGTCCCGACCTTCCCTTCCGATTGCCCGACGGCGAGAGCGCGACGTGGCTGGCAGATCCGCAGGCGGTAGTCGAGGGCGCACACAACGCTGGCGCGACGCCCCGCGTGCGTGCGTTCGCGATGCTTGCGACGGGCAAGCGGCTGCGCTCCCAGCAGACGATGAACAGCGTTGAGGCGGCGATGCTCAACCAGCGTTGATGGGAAGTGCTGACTCGTGCACAGTCGCGGGGCGGCCGCTCGCGGCTACCCAAGTGACGCGGACACTCGGGCGACAGGCCGGTAAACACGGCATCCCACCCGTCGGTTCCAGTTGAAGTTGCGCACAACATGCGCGATACTTGCGCAGTGGCGACCGATCAAGTTCTCCCTGCGGACCTGGCAATCGCTGAGTTGAAGTCCCCGAACACCGACACGCTGGCGAAGCCGCCTCTGGAGTTGGTGGTTTGCCAGGTACGTCACGAGCCTGTACCAAGTGTCGCCGAAGCGGACAGGGTCCCGTTGGTGCAGGAACAGTTGAGCAAGTGGTGTGACCGTGTTGAGCCTGTCTCCTCCTTGCCTCCGGGGCTCCCGCCCGGGGTGGTCGCCGCGAGTGCCAGCACTCCCTCGGGCTGGCGCTTCCTGAGTGAACGCGGCTGGATCGTCACCCTGAATACCGATTCCTTTGCCGTGGAATGCACTCGGTACGCAACGTGGACGGCCTTCAATGAACTGCTGTCCAGCGTCATTACCACGGTCTCATCTACGTACGGACCCAAACTGACTCAACGAGTGGGGCTGCGGTTTATCGACCGATTCTCGCGCGCCGAATCCGCATTGCCCGCTCAGTGGATTGGCTGGCTAGATCCAGCAGTCTTGGGCTTCGGTGCTCACCCGACGCTCGGTGGCGCAACGCTCGTTGCACAGACTTCCTCCGAGTTGGTCGTCGAGGGGCTGCGCGCGAATATCCGCGGAAGCATCGCCACCGATAACACTCCGAATGGGTACTCGTTCGTCTTGGACACAGACTGCTTCGACGACCGCGTGCGCAGGTTCGACGTCGAGGATGTTTCCGCAGTCATCAAACGACTCCATGACCTGAACCTGCGCTTGTTCCAGACTGTCATCACCGACGAGCTATACGCGGAGATCCACGGATGACTCAGGCGGCCTACGAAACGACCGCGTGGACGTTGAACGGCCCCCGCGACTCCTGGACGCTTTCCTCGACGCCGAGCTATCGCATGTCCAGTTTGACCGCTGGGACGATTCATCGATCTATCACCCCACTCACAGAGTTCAAGTTCCGCAACGCACTGATCGGATTCGCCACTACGGGTGCGATCCTGGTGGGGAGCCTTTTCGGTGCGCCGACAGTGCTCGAAACCACGACCGCAAGCGCCATACGACAAGTTCCCGACCGCCCTACGCCTGACAGCATGGGCACTGCAGCAATTCCTGCGCGCGCGCTCGTGGCCACTGGTCGGCAGTCGACCCCAGTTGAGATGGCTGATGATCTTCGCGTGTGGCTCGACCTACCTTCGGACGCCGCGGTCGCTGACCTGGGCGGGTTCTCGCGCCGAAGCCTCACCAACTGGCGAAACGGGGGGTCCGCTTATGGCGCTTCAACTCGGAGGCTGGCGATGGTTCACGCGCTGGTCCGGCAGTTGCGCACGAGCTTCGGCGACGAGGCTCTTGTGCGCCTGTGGCTGAGCGCGGATTCCGGGGACGGGCGAAGCCGACAAGCAATACTGGGAACAGACGACGGTATGCGAGCACTCATCACGCAAGCCTCAGCGTTGCTGTTCGCTCGTCCTGTTCCTCTGGATACAGAGACCGCTATGACGGAGTCCGAGCAGGCGCGGATCGTCGCTGCCGCGCGAGGTTCCGAGCCCCGGTCCCCGATCGCTCCAAGGCGAGCCTTGAGGCGCTCCCCGGCCGGTGGCCCGCATGGCCATATCTGATGAACTTCCCGACTCGCGGGAGGGCTGGCCACAGGAGGTCTTGGATGCCGCAGCACTGTTTGCGTGCGGCGACGTAGTCGAGAATCCCCCGTTCTTCTACTTCGCCGACCCCCGCTACGGTGTGCTGCGCAGAACGAAGGAATACTTCGATGGTGCGTACGCGGGACCCGAGCTGCTTGATGCCGGTGAGATTGGGCCCCCTTTCGGAGTCCTCACGTCGCAGACGTGTGACGTGGGCGAGATCGACTTCGAGCCGCCAATTCGTCCATTTATCTCGGTTGCGCCGGTCATAGATGCTACAGATCTGCTGGACGGCGGCCAGAAGAAGTTGCTCCGTTCAGGCAAGCGGATTGGGACGTTCCTCCACCTCCCAAAGTTGTCTGAAGCTGCGGACGGATTCTGGGTCGCAGACTTCCGAATCGAGCTGCCTGTCGAAAAGAGTTGGCTCGTTGGAAAGAAGCCCATCAAGGGATTCGAGACTGAGGCCCAAGCGAGAGTTATCCCCAAGGTGCTCAACGACATCAGATCGCGGCCAGCTTGGGCGCGGGTAATCAACGTCTGTGTCGAAGAATCGCTGCGCGACACGCTAGGTCAGCTGCGGCAGAAGAACAGGGCAGTTTACGACCTTGTCGTCGAGCAGGTGGAGCAGATCGGCGTACGGGCCGACAGCATGATCGAACCGTCCACGGCCCAACTCGCGGCGTTTACGAGAGCAGCGGACGTTGACCCCTCAGCCAAGGCCTGGTGGTCGGAAGCGACCGAGATGATTGCAGGCGCGCTTGAGGCTGAAGGGATCACGCCGCTGCCGTCGGAGATTCACGACCTGAACAAGTGCTCGGTGGCCACCTACGAGTTGTACGCGCCAGTGACTCTTGGCGGCCGATACTCGCCTCAATAGGGACCCACCGTAGCCGCCCTGCCGCGCAGCCGTGCGGCGGCTGCCAGACGGACGGCTCGCACGTACACTCAGCCGCGCGTCCTACTGGGC
>JBAVKY010000229.1:0-1606 GCA_049688555.1 Propionicimonas sp. | reverse complement strand
GGTCGTCGTCGACGACGAGGAGTTTCGAGGCGTCCCGGGGACGATCGAGCTGTATCGCGCTGCTCTGGCCCTGGCCCGGGGCGACGTGCCCGGCACCAAGGGGCATGCCCGGCGGGCGCTCGAGCTTTCGCCTGAGGAAGACCACCTCCGGCGCGCATCGGCATCGGGGCTGTTGGGGCTGGCGTACTGGACGAGCGGAGACCTGGATCAAGCGCACCGGGCGTATGCCGACTGCATGGCGGGGCTGCGGCGGGTCGGGCACGTCGCCGACACCTTTGGGTGCGCGATCGCGCTGGCGGATATACGGCGTACGCAAGGCCGGCTCGGCGACGCGATGCACACCTACGAGCAGGCCTTGCAGCTCGCATCCGAGCAGGGCGGGTCGGTGTTGCGGGGGACGGCGGACATGTATGTCGGGATCAGCGAGATCCACCGCGAGCGGAACGACCTGCCTACCGCCACGCAGTACTTGCTGCGCAGCCAGGAGCTCGGCGAGCACCTCGGGTTGCTGCAGAACCCATACCGCTGGCGGGTCGCGATGGCTCGGGTACGCGAGGCTGAGGGGGATCTGGGCGCCGCACTCGACCTGCTCAATGAGGCGGAGCGCCTGTATGTCAGTGACTTCTTCCCCAACGTGCGGCCGGTCCCGGCGTGGAGGGCACGGGTCTGGGTCGAGCAGGGGGCGTTGGGTGAAGCGATCGGCTGGGTGCGTGAGCAGGGTCTTTCCGCCACGGACGACCTCAGCTACCTGCGCGAGTTCGAGCACATCACCCTGGTCAGGGTGCTCTTGGCCCAGCCCAGGGCAGAGCGTGCAGAGGGCTCCATCGACGAGGCGACCCAGCTCTTGGATCGGCTCCTGCAAGCAGCAGAAGAGGGGGGAAGGACGGGGAGCGTCATCGAGATCCTGGTGCTGCAGGCGCTTGCCCACCAGACGCGAGGCGAGATCCCGCCTGCGCTTGTATCGCTGGAACGTGCGCTGACGCTGTCTGAGCCGGAGGGCTACGTCCGAGTGTTCGCGGATGAGGGCGCACCCATGGCCATACTGCTGAGAGCTGCCGCACGGGTAGCACCTGGCGAACAACAGGGGATCGCCCGGGACGATGTGCGTCGGCTCCTGGCGGCCGTTGACAAGACCGAGGACAGCCCTCCCGTCAGTCAGGGCTTGCCCGAGGACCGACAGGGTTTGGTTGAGGCACTTAGCAAACGCGAGCTGGAAGTGCTTCGGCTGCTCGGGACCGACCTGGACGGCCCGGACATCGCCCGCGAGCTCGTGGTGTCCCTGAACACCGTGCGGACCCACACCAAGAACATCTACGCCAAGCTCGGCGTGAACAACCGTCGGGCAGCGGTGCGCCGGGCCGAGCAGCTTGACCTGTTGTCCCGGACCCGCGACCGCTGAACCCGGCGCCGGCCAGATCACCACATAGATCACCACACGTGGTGATGCCTGCTCACCACATCCGTTCCTACCTTTCGAGCATGCGAACGAACGGACCGTACGAAATCCGCCTCAAGGGGCACCTGGATTCCCGATGGGCCGGCTGGTTCGACGGACTGACCATCACCAACGAGAACGACGGCACCACCCTCATCCAAGGCTCGGTGG
>JBAVKY010000228.1:0-8037 GCA_049688555.1 Propionicimonas sp. | reverse complement strand
CAGGAGCGGGGGGCGTCGGTGCGGGTGCTGCGACTGGCGCCGCGGCGGCGGGGGCTGCTGGCGCTGCCGAGGCCGCGTCACCGCCGGCCTCGCTGGGATCACCGATCACTGCCAGCACGGAGCCGACCGGGGCGACCCCGTCCTCTTCGAACATGATCTGGAGCACGACACCGGCGACCGGCGAGGGGATCTCGGTGTCGACCTTGTCGGTGGAGACCTCCACCAGCGGCTCGTCCACCTCGACCGTATCCCCGACCCGCTTCAGCCAGCGGGAGATGGTGCCTTCGGTCACGCTTTCACCAAGAGCAGGCAGTGGGACGGGAGTGGACATGGCGCAGGCTCCTTCGGGCGACAACAGTGTTCTCTGCGGATCAGACTAGCCCGCGCTCGCCTCAAGCGCTGCCCCTCGAGGGGCGACGCGAATGCCTCGCCCAGGCGGCGCAGGGAGCGAGGATCGCCACTGCCGCCGCGCGGCAGCAAGGAGTTGGGAGGGCGCCCGGTCGCCGGTGGGCACCCGACCATGGGGAGGCGCTCGTGCGGTTAGGCGATAATGGACGCCGTGAGTTGGTTCTCAAGGCGCAAGCGCACCCCCTCGTCGCAGCGAGCCGGGGAGCTCGATGCGGCCACGGTCGCCCATCTGGAGGACTTCCTGAGGACTCGGCGTGGGGTCGAGGCGTTCGTCGAACTGCCGACCACGATGGCCCGAGCCACACTGCTGCTGATCGCGCACGACGGGGAGTGGACGCGACGAAGCGTTGAATCGGCAGCGTGGGGCCGCCGCTTCGCCGGTGACCACGGACTGCCCACCTACGATGCCGGTGTGGTGGGCTACCCCCAGCGAATGCGGGACTACAACGCCCGCCAACGCGCGGCCCGTAAGCGAGCTTGACCCCACCAGGGCGGACGGGGCCTCAGTCGACCGGATCGAGCCGCGTGACGGCCAGGAAGGCCTCGACGAAGGCGGCAGCCAGCGCCGCACCAGGCCCCGGTGAGGTCCTTCCCATCATCGAGGCGGCGGCGCCGCCGCAGGCGTAGAGACCGTGGATGGGCGTCCCCTCGCCGTTCAGCACGCGGGAGCTGGCATCGATCACCACCCCACCTTTGGTGCCCTCATCCCCGGGGTAGACCCGGGCTGCCCAGAACGGCGGCTTGGTCACCTTGCCCAGCGAAGGGTTACGGCGACCCGACTGTCGGGACGCACCCCCCGACTCTCCCCGGCGGAAGTCCAGGTCTCGGCCCTTGAGAGCGAAGCTGTTGAACCGGACGACGGTTCCCAGCAGGCCCGCGCGGTCGATGTTCAACTCCTGGGCCAGGTCGTTCAAGGTGGCTGCCTTGACGATGTCTCCCGACTCGATGGCGCGCTTCGGGGTCGTCCCGGCCGGCCAAGGGCCCAGCGAGTTCTGCTGGCGGTGGTGGTTGTCCACGATCAGGTAGGACGGGATGGCGCGCACCCCGCGGCTGCGCTCGTACAGCTGCCGACCGGCGATCACCCCGGGAGCAGCCTCGTTGAAGAAGCGGTCGCCGGCCTGATCGACGATCAGGCCATGGGGGTTCGTCCGAGCACGATCGATCCGGTGAGCCGTGGAATCGGCGATGATCACCGGTACCCACCAGGCATCGTCCATGCCGGCCGTGGCGGCGCCGAGGCCCATCGCCAGGTTGAGCACCGACCCGTCGTTTCCCACCCCTGAGGCCGACCAGGAGGCGTCGGTTGGCAGCGGCAGGTACTCCTCCCGCATCGCCTGGTTCGCCTCGAAGCCCCCGCTGGCCAGCAGCACACCGCGCCGGGCCAGGACCTTGACGTCACTGGTCGCGTCGGAGTCCTCGATCGCCCGGCGGACGACCACTCCCTCGACCACGCCGTTGCTCGACACCAACTCGACAACCGGAGACCGCAACCAGATCGCCACGCCGTTGGCGGCTGCCCGGTGCAACAATTCCGCGCCGAGGGCCTCTCCGGTACCGCGACTGCCATGGCGGGGCAGGAGGCGGTCTGCGATCCGTCCGACCAGATCGGGTGACTCCACGGGACCGCGCAGCGAGTCTTCCCAGTCGTCGAGCACGCGGAGGTCGACGGACTGGCTCTCCACCACCCGCCCCTGCTGCTTGGCGCCGGGCGCGTCCCCGTGGTGATCGGCCACCCCCTTCGCGGCGAACAGCGACAGATTCGACGAGGCGAGCCAGCGCCCTACCTTGGGTGCGGTCTCCAGGAAGGCCGCTCGGCGCTCAGGAGTGGAGGCCTTCGTCGGAGCGCCCAGAACCGCGTCGACGTAGGAACTCGCTTCTTCAACCGAATCCTTGGCGCCCAACTTCGCCATCAGGTGGTTGACCGGCAGCCACAGGCGTCCGTCGCCCAGCGCGGTGGTGCCGCCTGCCAACGAACTGGCCTCGACGACGACCACCTCGTGGCCGAGGCGCCGGGCCGCGACAGACGCCAGCAACCCGGAGGCTCCGGCTCCAACGATGACGAGATCGGTTTCGACGGTGTCCATGGGCAGCCTGTCAGTTCGCCAGCGCGTGGGCCAACGCGACCAGGGTCCGCACCGACATGCCGGTGCCACCCTCGGGAATGTAGTCGTACGGCTTGTGAGTGTTGAAGGCCGGCCCGGCGATGTCCAGATGAGCCCATGAGAGCGCTGGTGGCACGAACTCGGACAGGAAGGCTGCCGCCGTCAGCGCGCCACCGGGCCGGTCACCGGTGGACTTGAGGGCTGCCACCTGGGATTCGAGCTTTCCGCGCGCTTCTTCGGGAATCGGCAGTTGCCAGAACAGTTCGCCGGCGGCCTCGGCGGCGTCCAGGATCAGGTCGGCCGTCTGGTCGTCGCGGGCCATCAGTCCGGCGACTCGCTCGCCGAGGGCGACGACGCAGGCACCGGTGAGGGTGGCGACATCGATTACGAGATCGGGAGTCTCCTCACTCGCCTTCACCAACGCGTCGGCCAGCACGAGTCGACCCTCGGCGTCGCAATTGCCGTTCTCGACCGTCCTTCCGCCGTAGATCGTCAGTACGTCCGAGGGACGGTAGGCCGTCCCCGACGGCAGGTTCTCGGCCAGCGCGGCGTAAGCGGTCACCCGGATCCGGATGCCGGCCTCGGCGATCGCGGTGATCGCACCAATCACCGACGCTGCCCCTGCCATGTCCGACTTCATGGTGTACATGCCCTCGGCGGACTTGACGTTGAGCCCGCCGGAGTCGAAGGTGATGCCCTTGCCCACCAGCGCCAAGTGGAACTTCGCACCGCGCGGGGAATAGCTCACCTTCACCAACCGGGGCTTGCGCGAGGACCCGCCGCCGACCGCGAGCAGGCCGCCGAAGCCTTCCCGTTCCAAGGCTTTGTCGTCCCAGACCTCCACCGCCAGGTTCTTGGCGCGGGCCGCCGTCCGGATTTCGTCGGCGAACGTTTCGGGGTAGAGCAGGTCCGCGGACGCGTTGACCCAGGTTCGGGCTTGGCACACCGAGGCGGCCGTGCCGACGCCCAACTCGAGCGCCTGCCGGGCTTCAGGGCGTTTGTTGCCGGTCACGATCTGGACGCTGGCGATGCCAGGCTTGCCCTCGCCAGCGGGACGGAAGCTGTACGCGCCCAGCAGGGCGCCTTCGACAGCTCCCTTGATCACCTGGGGCTCGATCGCGTCAAGGCTGAGTGCCACCCGCAGGGGCTCGCTGCCGACCAGCGTCGCGGCGGCTCGCAGCGCGGCGCCGCTGGCCCGGCGCACCTGTTCAGGGGTCACGTCGATGTCGCCGAGCCCGACCATCACGATGCGCAGCCCCTTGGGGCCGGCCAGCAGGGTGGTGGTGGCGTTCTTCGACGTGGCTCCGAGGCCTCGGGCGACGTCGCCGAGCTCGCGTCCGACCGACTTGGTGAACCACGTGGCGACATCGTCGGGAACCCCGACCACGACATCGTTGCCTGAGGCTGTCGCCATCCCGACGACAAGCACGTCAACGTCCTTGGCGACGGTCGGGGCCACAGAGACGGACGGCAGGACGATAGTGGGCACGAACGGGTCCTTTCGACAGCGAGCGACATGCAGTGATGCCGCCCTGCTAAGGCTAGTGCCCTAGCGGGCGTCGGGGGAGTTCGGTCTGCGTGCTGGCAGACGTCGCACCCCTGTGGTGCCGCGCCGGATCCGGCAGACTGGGGCTGTGTTGACCTTCACTTTCGCCACCGCCGGCCAGATCAGCTTCGGGGCCGGCGTCGCGGCACAGCTCGCGCCGGCCGTGTCAGCCCACGGAGTGCGCCCCTTCGTCTGCACGGGTTCGAACCCTGATCGCTTCCCCGGGCTGCTTGACGGGCTGGGTGACGCCGTCAGGTTCGCGGTCTCCGCTGAGCCCAGTTTCGACGTCGTGCGCGCCGGGGCGGCGGCCGCACGCGCCCACGGTGCCGACGTCGTGGTCGGACTGGGCGGCGGGGCGGTGCTGGACGCAGCGAAGGCCATCGCCGCGCTGGTCACCAACGGCGGCGATGTGCTGGACTACGCCGAAGTCATCGGTGCCGGGCGCCCGCTCGCCGTGAAGTCCCTGCCGTGCATCGCCGTCCCGACCACAGCCGGGACCGGTTCTGAGGTCACCGCCAATGCCGTGGTGTCCTCCGCCGAGCACCAGGTCAAGGTGAGCCTGCGCTCGGCGTCCATGCTGCCGGTGGTGGCTTTGGTCGACCCCGAACTCACCCTCGGTTGCCCGCCTGAGGTCACCGCCCACGCCGGGCTGGATGCCCTGGTGCAATGCATCGAGCCGTTCGTTTCCAGTTTTGCCACGGTGTTGACCGACGGGTTCTGCCGCGAGGGAATCCGGCGGGCGGGCTCTGGCCTGCGCGCCGCCTGGGCGGACGGCTCGAACCTCGACGCCCGCACGGACGTGAGCCTGTGCTCGCTGTTGAGTGGGCTGGCGCTGGCCAACAGCAAGCTCGGGGCTGCCCATGGCCTGGCCGGGCCGCTGGGGGGAGTGCTGGGTGCGCCGCATGGGGCGCTCACAGCCGCGGTGATGGTGGCGGTGTCACGAGCGAACGTGGCTGCGTTGACCGACCAGGATCCCGACCATCCCGCGCTGCGGCGTTACGCGGAGGTGGGCTACCTGCTCACCGGTGAATCCAAGGCCGAGGCCGGGCTCGCGTGGTTCGCCGAGACCGCCCGGCTGATGGGCGTCCCTGGGCTCGCCGCGCTCGGGTTGGGTGAGGATCAGGTGCCGGCGATCGCCCGGGCCGCCAGCCTGGCGTCCAGCACCAAGGGGAATCCGGTTAGGCTGCCGATCGAGCGGCTCGAAGCGGTGATCCGCGACTCGCTGTAACAGACTCATCGATCTCACCCGATCCGGACCGCCTGGAGGTAGGAAATGAGCGAACCACTGCACTCGCCGTTGCACGATCGCCACGTCGCACTCGGCGCGAAGTTCGCCGAGTTCGGCGGGTGGACGATGCCCCTGCAGTACTCCGGGGTCGTCGCCGAACACAAACGGGTGCGGGCGGCGGTAGGACTGTTCGACGTCAGCCACCTGGGCAAGCTCCGGGTGAGCGGGGAGGGTGCGGTCGACTTCCTCAACCGCTGCCTCACCAACGACCTGGGTCGGATCGGCCCTGGCCAGGCCCAGTACACCCTGGTGTGCAACGCCGATGGCGGGGTGGTCGACGACATGATCGCCTACCGCTTCTCCGATTCCGAAGTCCTGCTGATTCCCAATGCGGCGAACACCACCACCGTGGCGGCCCTGCTGGCCGGGGCTGCCCCCGGTGGCATCGAGATCGCCAACGAGCACCTCGACCACGCCGTCATCGCCGTGCAGGGCACGAGTTCCGACGAGGTCCTGGCGGCCCTCGAAATGCCCGTGACGCAGGACTACATGGCGTTCGCGACGGGGCATTGGGGTGGGGGTGACCTCACGGTCTGCCGAACCGGCTACACCGGCGAACGTGGTTACGAACTCGTCCTCCCCATCGAGCGCGCTGGAGTCCTGTGGGACTCGCTGCTGCGCGCAGGTGCCGAGTACGACCTGCTGCCCTGCGGGCTCGGAGCGCGCGACACGCTGCGAACCGAGATGGGCTATCCGCTGCACGGCCAGGACCTGTCGCCGACCATCACCCCCGTGCAAGCCGGGCTGGGGTGGGCTGTGGGGTGGAACAAGCCTGATTTCTTCGGCGCCGAAGCGCTGCGGGCTGAGCGCGCTGCTGGTGCCGCGGTGTTGTTGCGCGGGTTGAAGGCGGTCGGGCGCTCGATCCCGCGCCCGGGCATGGCGGTGCTTGACGCCGAGGGTCACCAGGTCGGACGGGTGACGTCGGGAACCTTCTCGCCGACCCTTGCGGTCGGGGTCGGTCTGGCCCTGATCGATCGGTCCGTCCCGCTGGGCAGCCGGGTCGGTGTCGCTGTGCGTGACCGGGTCGAGGAGTTCGATGTCGTGAAGCCGCCATTCGTCACCCCCGCGGTTCGCGAGGCATGAGCCGGCGCCGGTGGGCACACCTGGCGTTGGGGCTGCTTGGCCTGGTGGGAATCGCCTGGGCGGTGGTCTGGGGCGCAAACCCGCAGATCGCCTGTCATGAGACGGTCATGCGACCCGGAGACGTCTGCGTGAATGCCAGCTCTGGCAAGGTCCACAGCTACGAGGAGCAGGTCGCCGCGTCGCAGGCCGCCCGCCCGGTGGTCGGGACGGTGGGCCTGCTGGTGGTCGCCTTCGCCACCTACTTGTGGGTTACCGACGCCACCCGTGACGAGGTGGACGGGGAGTAGCCCGCTACGCCTCCAGGCTCATCGGGCCGTACACCAGGCGTCCCTCGTCAAACAGTGCGACCGCGTGGGCCCCGGCCTCGGCAAGTTCGGCGTAGACCGTGGTTAGCCACGCTTCAGCATCCTGCTGATCGTCGAACCCCTGGTTCAACCCGAGGTCCGACTGGTCCTCGTCACAGAATTCGGGGGTCGTGACCCAGTAGTAAGCCATGACTCAGATCGTATCGCCGGGCTTGACGCGGGGGGACGGAGCCCGGAGCCGGCGCAAGTTGATGGCTCGGTTGATGCCGTAGGCCAGCAGGCCCTTCAACGGCTCGTTGGGCAGCCGCTGGGCGTGGAGCTTCTTGTAGGCCAGCCACATCCGGAACACGTCGATGGCGATGAGCAGCATCATGAACCACGTGAAGTAGCTGGTGAGCCCGACCACGGCGGTGCCGAGGCTGGTCGACAGCAGCGAGAGCAGCAGCGACCCCATCAGAACCGGCATCGAGATCGAAGCAATGCCTTTCCGGCTGTCGATGAAGTCGCGGATCAGCACCTTGCCGGGCTGGGATTCGGTCTTCTTGATCTGCTCGTCGCGCAGGGCGTTCCGAGCCTGCCGTTCCTGGGTCTTGGCTTCCTTCTTGGTCAGCGTGGGGTGGAGGCGCTGCCTGCGCGCCTCCTCGGCCGCCTTGCGGCTCGGTGTCGGGACCTGCTTCTTGGCCGGCTTGGCCGGGTCGGACGGGGTCGCTGGCACAGCAGCCCCCGGAGCGGGTTCAGCATGCTCTGACGGGCGGAACAATCCCACTTCGAACCCCTGGCCTTGAGTGGTGGGCCTCGCGAGACGAAGGCCACGGTGCGACGATGACTGGATCATCCTAGGTCACCAGGGTTCGGCGGTCACTTCGTCACCCCTGGCCGCCGCTCCGCTGACGTGGTGTCCCGCGTTTGCGATCGCGTTTTCGGGCGGTGGGTCTTGTCGGCGGTCGGGTCCAGGTCAGCGGTCTGGCTAGGCCAGGGTGGGTCCGCGGGCCCAGCCCGGGGCGCGGCGGTCGGGCCCAGGTCGGCGGTAGCAACGATTCCCCCGGCCGGTCCGGCGACGCACCCGAGGAACGGCCGCCACCCTGGACCTTGAACCGCCCGAAACCGAACCCAGTCGCGGGACACTAGATTCTGGATGGCACCGAAGGGAGAGCCCATGGCCGGACTGTTGGCGAGATTGCGCGCCCTGATCCCTGGGACCCAGCCCCCGGACGGCGAGGACTCCGCTGTGGCGTTGACCATGGCCTACCAACAGCGTTTGGCGGAGCTGCACGCCGTCCGCGTCGAACTGGGCCAGGTCGCCGC
>JBAVKY010000227.1:0-2381 GCA_049688555.1 Propionicimonas sp. | reverse complement strand
ACCCCGGTCGAGCAGCTCCGGCTGGCCGCCATTCGGGTGCCCTCGATGGCGCGCTGCTTCGGCGTCCGGACGGCCATGGCGGAGCCTCTCGGGCGCAAAAGCGTCGGCGACTTCGGCCTGGTCACGATCCCCACGCTCGACGACCTGGGGTTGGCGGTTCGGGTGGCGACGGCATGACTGACACCGCCAGCCAGCCTTGGCACCCGGCGACCGACCTCGCCGTCATGATCAGCCTCGCCCTTGTCGCGCTGGTTCCGCTGGCGTCCGCCTTCGACGACGGCCGGTTCTGGCTCGCGGCCGCCGGGGGCGTCCTGGTCGGGGCCTCGGCCGCGGTGCTTGGCGCGCGGCTGAAGGGCGGCCCGCTCGAGGTGGCCGGGTTCGCCAGCATCGGGTACTTCCTCTTTGGCGGGCTCTTCGCCGCACGCGAGGCGGCCATCGCCGGGGTCATCCCCTCGCTCCAGACGCTGCGTGACCTGGCCGTCGGCGTGGTGTTCGGGTGGAAGCAGCTGCTCACCGTCAGCACGCCGGTGAGCGGGTTCGAGCAGCTGTTCGCCGTCCCCTACCTGGCCGGCCTCGTGGCCTCCGTGCTCGCGGTCAGCTTCGCCCTGCGGCTGCGCCGTCACGGCTTGGCGTTGATCCCGGTGGCCGCCCTGCTGGTCTTCGCGATCGCTTTCGGCGATTCAAGCGCGCCGTTGCCGGCGTTGGTCGGCGGCACCGTCGCCGTGATCAGCCTGGGTTGGGCGTCCTGGCGCCGGTACCGCAGCGTCGCGGCCACCACGCTGACCACGAACGGAGGTTCACCGGAGGCGCGCCGGGCGCGAGGGCGCCAGGTCGTGACGGGTGCCACCGCCTTGCTGGTCGCCGGTGGGCTGGGCATCCTCACCGCGACCGCCGCGACGGCTGGCTGGGATCGCTTCACGCTGCGGGAGCAGGTCATCCCGCCCCTGGAATTGCACGACTACCCAAGCCCGCTGATGTCGTTCCGCAAGTTCGTCGAGGACGGCACGGACTCGACCCTGTTCACGGTGACCGGCCTGCCCGCCGGGGCGGTGATCCGCCTTGCCACGCTCGACCTGTACGACGGAATTGTCTTCAAGGTCTCGGGTGCCGGCGGCCCAGCCTCTGGGGTGTTCACCCGCGTGGGCCGCCACATCGCCGGCGAGGTGGCGGGCAAGGAAGCGAGCATCCGCGTCCAGATCAAGGAACTACGCGGGGTGTGGCTTCCGGACGCCGGCTACCTGACCGGAGTGGAGTTCGGCGGCGGACGGGCCGAGCAACAGGCCTCGGGGCTGCATTACAACCGGGCCACCGGCACGGCCGTCCAGATCTCCGGGGTGGGCGAAGGAGACAGCTATACCCTCCACACCACTCTTCCGGCGAGGCCCAGCGATGAGCAGCTCGCCAAGGCGTCGGTGGCCCAGCTCGCCACCCCGGTGCCCGAGATGATGCCCGACGCCATCCAGGACCGCCTCGACGAGGCGGTGACCGGCGTGGAGTCGCCGATCGCCCAGGTGAAGGCGATCGAGAAGTACCTGCGGGACAAGGGATTCTTCAGCCACGGTCTGGAGAACGAGTCGCCGTCCCGGCCGGGGCACAGCTACGAGCGGCTCACCCGGATGTTGGAGAACCAGCAGATGATCGGCGACGACGAACAGTACGCGGCCGTCATGGCGCTCATGCTGGCGCAGGCCGGGCTGCCGTCCAGGGTGGTGATGGGCTTCGCGCCCGAACAGAGCGATCCCTCCGTCGAGACCGCGGTGACCGGAGCCGATGTGAAGGCGTGGGTCGAGGTGCCCGTGGAAGGTTTCGGCTGGGTCGCTTTCGATCCGCTGCCGGACCAGAAACCGCAGGACCAGGTTCCACAGGCCCGCCAGAAGCCACGCGTCCAGGTGCCCCAGCCGCCCTTGCCGCCGCAGGAGCCGGCCGAATTGCCACCGCAGCCACCGGACGCGGACGAGGGCGAGGAGACCCTGGGGCCTGACTTCGCCTGGGTGTGGCGGCTGCTCGCGATCGGCGGGATCAGCCTCGGGGTGCTGGCGGTCATCCTTGGTCCGGGCTTGGTCATGGTCTGGCTCAGGGCCCGGCGCCGAACAGCTGGCCGACCGGATCAGCGAAGGCTGGGCGGAGATCGTCGACGCCGCCGCCGACGTCGGGGTGGCGGTGACCCCGACGGCGACCCGCCGCGAGCGCGCAACCGAGTTGGCCGCGCGGTATCCGACTCTGGGGATGGCCGACCTTGCGACCCGCGCCGACGTGGCCGTCTTCAGCGCGGGCGAGCCGTCCGTGGCCGAGGTGGAAGGGTACTGGGCCGACGTCGACTCGTCGCGACGCCGGATCGCGACCGAGGCGCCGTTGAAGAAGCGGCTGCGGCAGTTCTTCGC
>JBAVKY010000226.1:0-7451 GCA_049688555.1 Propionicimonas sp. | reverse complement strand
GTCTTCTGACTACATCAAATCCCCTCCGACAAGGACTTCGGTCCTTGTCGGAGGTGGACTCTCATGGACACAAGTGGTCATCAGTGGGTGTTCATTCCCCACATATTCCCCACGACACACGGTGCGTGGGGAACGTGTACCCCCTGGCTGCCTCCCCCTGTCCCCCAGACGCACCCGTCGACCGTTACGAAGCGCGACGGGGGGTGCGCTCCATGGGTAGCCGACGGGTCAAGGCCAAGCGTGGCTTCGGTGAGATTTCCGTGCTTCCGAGCGGGCGGTTCAGGGCTCGCTACACCGGTCCTGACACGAGGCGGCACAGCGCCCCGGTCACGTTCGTCGCGAGGATCGACGCCGAGGGTTGGCTGGTCGAACAGGAACGGCTCATCAGCCGCGGAGAGTGGAAACCACCGGCTCGTCAGGTTCGCGAGGCTCCCCTGCTGCTTGGAGCGTACGCCGCCACGGTCGTGGGGCGTCGACGGCTTCGGTCGCCAGTTTGACGACGTGCACGACAAAAGTCGAGGTCTTCGGCGCCCCGGGCACATTGGTCGTGAGGGTGGCTGGCCAGGCCGAAAAGCGCTATCCCGACCTGTTCTTCTTCGGCCGGCTGAGCCCGAGCGGCAAGTACCTTCTTGCGGTCGAGGAGACGGAAGCCCGGCAAGGCGTCGTGACCGTCGACACCCGGACCGGCGAGCTGTGGCGCGTGCCAAAGAACTCGTACCCCTGGATCGCGTGGTCCTACGGCGACATCGCCATGGTGGACACAGAGGATGAGTTGCTCGCCTGCGACGCCACCCGCCACGCATGCGAGCGCCTGCCCGCAGAGCGCCCGTTCCTGCTGCCGACCAAGTGAATGCATCAAGCCCAGACAATCTCGAGAACGCAGACTCTCGGCAGAATCGACCGCACGCGGTGGGGCATGAGCGGTCACGCCTCACGTGATGAACGTGCGAAGTGTTGTGGCCAAGGTGCTTACTTGGCCGAGTGCCCTACTCAGCTCATTGGGAGGGTGTTGACGGGCATCGGCGGCCCCGGGCATCGTGATGTCTGGATCATCGCGGCGGCGCGCTGTTGGGACCCAGCGCTTGGGTAGTGGACGCCGCCGTCACGGTTCGCACTGTGAGGAGGGTCATGCGCGCGTCTTCAGTTGTCCCGCTGGGGGACCTCCCCGGCGACCGCCCGGCCGGGATGGCGGCACACGCTGCCGCCGGGCTCGGCGTCCTGAGCGGCGCAGCTCTGGGCGCGATGTATGCGTTGGAGGTGCCGCGTGGTGGGCCCTATCGCTTCGGCGCGGTCAACGATTTCGCCGGGGGGCTGTTCTTCGCCGCCACGATCCCGGTGATCGTCCAGGTGCATCGTCGGGTGGGGGACGGGCCCTGGAGTCGCACCGCCGAGACCGCTGTGATCACAAGTTCTGCTGCGGCCGCTGTGAGCGGTGTACTGCTCGCGTTCCACCGGATCCCGTTCAAGCCGTCAACCGCAATCTCGATCGCCGGCATCGCCGGCCAAGCCGTTTGGGCGGCGGTCACGCACCACAAGCTGCTCCGTGGACCCGGCTACCCGCGGGGGCTGGCCCGCGCCGGACGAGCGATCGGGTGCGGGATGCTCGCTGGCCTGCCCCTGGCGGCGGCCGGGTTCGCGGTCCCAAGGCTGCCAGTCCTCAAGTGGGCCATGTGGGGCATCGGAGGGACACTGGGGGCGGCCTCCTACCTTGCCTGGCCCGTGTGGTTCGGCGCCTGCGGACGACAGCTGCGCGGGTTGAGCGGGACCCAGCAGGCCACCACCTTCGGCGCGACCCAACCGGCAACACCCGGTCCCTGACTCGCGACACCCGGCGCATCTGGCGCCCATCCTGGCCGAGTACGAGGCGTGTGACCGGGACGGCAAGGGAACTCTGTTGCGGCGGGAGGGCCTGCACACGTCGTTGATCAGCGCGTGGCGGCAGCAGCGGGACCAGGCGGTGATGGATGCCCTGTCCCGGCCAGCGGGGGCGCCAGCGGCCAGTGCGGAGCAGAAGGAGAACGTGCAGCTCCGCAAGCAGGTGGAACGGTTGACCGGCGAGCTGGAAACGGCCCGGAAGGTGATCGAGATCCAGTCAAAACTCTCGGCTCTGTTGGATCAGATCTCGACCAGCAGCAGCGACGAACAGCCGTGATCGACGAGACGATCCTTGAACTGGTTCCGTTGGTGGGGGTGACGGCCGCCTGCCTGGCGGTGGGCCGGCCGCGGTCCAGCCACTACCGGCTCCACAGCAAGTCCCCGAAACCCGTCACGCCGGCGAAGACGCGCAAGCGGCAGCCGCGTGCCTTGACGGTCGAGGAGGAAGCCCTGGTTCTGCGGGTGTTGCACAGTGAGCGGTTCGTTGACATGGCGCCCGCCGAAATCCACGCCGTCCTCCTCGATGAGGGCGTGTACCTGTGCTCGACCTCGACCATGTGCCGGCTGCTGCGGGCCCGCGGCGAGGTGCGGGAACGCCGCGCCCTGGCCACGCATCCGGCCCGTACCAAACCCGAGCTGATCGCTGAAACCCCTAACCAGGTGTGCCCTACACCAAACTCCGCGGCCCAGCGAAGTGGTCCTACTTCTACCTGTACTGCATCATCGACATCTACTCCCGCTACATCGTCGGCTGGATGGTCGCCGGCCGCGAGTCGGCCGAGCTCGCCGAGAAGCTCCTCGCCGACACCATCACCAAGCAGCAGGTTGATCGGAACCGGTTGACGATCCACGCCGACAACGGCTCCTCCATGGCGTCCAAACCGGTCGCGTTCCTGCTCGCCGACCTCGGCGTCACCAAGACCCACTCCCGGCCGCACGTGTCGAACGACAACCCCTACTCCGAAGCGCATTTCAAAACGTTGAAGTACCGACCCGAGTTCCCCACCCGGTTCGGCAGCCTCGAAGACGCCAGATGTTGACATCTTCCGCGGCGGCGGAGGCTCACACCCCGCCGGTTAACACTCGACACAGAAGGGAGCCAGATCAGGCGTTTGGACGCCCTCCTGGACGTGCGGTTCGCGGGCCTGGTCAGGCCCACAGGGTTGAGATTGGTGCTGCGATGATGCGTTCGCCGAGTTCGAAGTCCAGCGGCCCGGTGTGGAGGACGACTCCCAGGATGAACCGGTCGCCGAGGTGGTCACGGAGCCAGGCGAGGTGGCGGGCGTCGTGTGCATCAGGTGAGGCGGTTGCTTTGATCTCGATTCCGGCCACTCGCCCGCCTCCATACTCGACCACGAGGTCGACCTCGTGTCGGCCGCCCTTGTCCCGAAGGTGGTAACGGCGCGGACGATTCGGTGAAACGGTCAACTCGGGTCGGATCTGCATGGCGACGAAGGCATCGATGATCCGTCCGAGGAGGTCGCCGTCGCGCAGGATCTGGTTCGGCGCCAGACGCAGCGCGGTCGCCATCAGCGCGGTGTCAGCAAGGTAGCGCTTCTCGAGCGAGACCAGACGGGTGAGCCGGTTCGACCACCAGGCTGGCACGGCTTCGGCGATGAACAGGTTCTTCAGGAGGTGCCAATAGGCGTTCGCGGTTCGCCGGTCGATGTGGACGCTGTCGAAGATCGTCTTGTCATCCACGACGCCGGCGTTGTTCACCGCGATCGCCTCGATGTAGCGGGCGAATCGTCCCGAATCGATCCCGGCCCGCACCAGTGCCGCGTCGTGGTGGACGAGTTCGTCGAGGTAGCTCTCCATCCAGAACCGCCGCCCGGTGTCATCGCGGTTCAGCAGCGGGTCGGGGAACCCACCCGCAACGGCCAGGTCGACGATGTCGCCAAGATCGAACCGATCCCCGACGGCAGGGGCGAACGCTGACGCGTCGCCGTCATGCAGCCGGTCAACGAAGAGCCGTCCCGGTAGGGCGCCGCGGGCCTCCCGCGTCGTCATCCCTGACATGGGGATACGGGTGATGCGGCCTGTCCCCGGCCAAGAACTCGTGGTCAACTCGGCCGACACCGACCCGGTCAAGATGAACCGCCCCGGCCTGGAATCGTCGTCAACGGCGCGTTTCACCGCAGACAGGACCGCCGGAACCTCCTGCCACTCATCGAGCAGCACCGGCTCCGTCATCCGGCGCAGGGCCACATCCGGGTCGGCCCGGAAGGCGGCGGCCTCGGCATCCCGGTTCAGCCGCACCACACTCGCCGCGTAGCGGGCAGCGGTGGTGGTCTTCCCACAGGCGCGCGGACCCACCAGCGAAACCGCGGGCAACTGCCTGATCGCAGCTTCAAGCCGGTCATCGACCAACCGTGCCCGATATCCGCCTGGTCGAGTCCCTCCAACCTGAACCACAGCCCAATGCTACTCGGGTCCACCTCGGCATGTCGCTTCTGTCCATCCATCAATGGCGCTCTGGTCCAGAACAGAAACACCGACCCGCAACCCGACGCCCACTCTCGGCAGGAACGGTCGCTGCCGCCTCAGCACGCGGACTGAATGGCGTCGAGCAGGCTCTGCATGCTGGCCTTGACCTCGGCCAGCAGCGGAGCGATGGCCGCAGCCTGGGCGACCGAGGGCGACGCCTTCAGGTCGGCGATGGCGGTACTCAGAGCGTCCAGCGAGGCCTGCGCGGCGGTAGCCTCGGCGGCGAACTGAACCTTCGCCGCTTCGCGCAGCTGCTGCGAGTTCGTCACGAGGGTCTGGTATCGGGAGCGCAGAGCGTTGGTGCCGTCCTTCAGGACCTGCGTGCTGGTCAGTGCATCAAGGTCCGCCTTGACGGCGGCCCGTTGCGCGCAGACGTCGGAGGCCGATGAAGCGGGGGCCGATGAAGCGGGGGCCGATGAAACCGACGGGGAAGCGGCTGTGGAGGTGGAGGCGCTCGACGAGGACGAGCACCCCGCGAGGGCTCCTAGGCAGAGCAAAGCGGCGCCGGCCACAAAGGCGCGGCGAGGGCGGCTGGCAGGTGTCATGATAAGCCTCCTGGAACGGGCGGTCGCCACTTTATCGGGACGACAATCCCGAGGCCATCCGCGCAGCCGTGGCGAGTGGAGATCCGCGGGATCCGCGCGAAGCACGGGCCCCAGGACGTCGGCATCGAGCACGCCGGGCTCACGGCCATCCGCCTCGTCGAGGACGAGTACAAAGGGCAAGAACGGCTGCGGGTGAGCTGTGCTCACACGCAATGACGGAGACGTACGGCCTCGCGATCCCCGCCCGCAGACCTCAACAGTCGGCGGGGACACGCTGGCGCAGGCAATTGAGGATGCCCATGGGCCACGGGCACGGGCTGGCCCCACCTACCCAAAGTAGGCGCGAGGCTCAGCGCAGATCTGCCTCATGAGCACCCGCGGGAAGCCGTTGATCACCGAGTTGGTGTCTGCGGCTTTGGTGAACCCGGCCTTCTCGAACAGTGCCCGGGTGCCGACATAGGCCATGGTCAGGGTCAACCTTCTGGCCTGCGGTTGTCGACCGGGTAGCCCTCGATCGCCGGCGCACGGGACTGCCGGGCGAACTTCACGGCACCGGCCAGGAGCGCGCGGGAGATGCCCGTGCCGCGGTGCCCGGGCCGGACCCGGATGCACCACACCGACCACACGTCCAGGTCGTCGACGTGTGGGATCTTGTGGCTGTTCGCAAACGATGTGTCGGCACGGGGGTGTACCGCTGCCCAGCCGACGACTTCGTCGCCGGCGTAGGCGAGCACGCCGGGCGGGCCTTGTCGCATCAGTTCAGCGACCTTGTCGGCACGGTCGGTGCCGCGCAGGATGAGGTTCTCCTGGGGCAAGCTGGTAGGCGCAAGCTGCAGTGGCCTCAATCGGTCCGTGCCGCTGTGCAACGGGACGGATTGCGATCCTGGCCTGCTCGTGACGGTCGACGGTGAGTTCGTGGAGGCCTTCTTCACCGGCGGCAAGCACAAAGGCCGGATGATCGTCGTGGAGGTCGGGCTACCGGAGCGGGCCGAAAATGTCGCTAAATACTGTGGTGCCCGGCGGCTTCTCGAAGGCTTTCTCTCCGGGATGGGTGTCTGCCCCGCCCGGCCGGACCAGGCGCCGGTCGGTTGCCCGTGACGAGGCTGGCCAAGCAGTTCGGCCGCGACCCGTGGCTTCGACGAGCTCACGACCGTCGGCTCGTTCCCCAGGCGCCGATACACCGTCCCGGCCGCTTCCGCGTCGCGTGCCTTGACCCACTCCGCGACGAGGGTCTGATAGATCCCCTCGCGGCGCAACACCGCGGACTCTTGCCCGTGCGGGGCGGCCTCGTACTCCGCCAACACCCTGGGCCGATACTCCGCCGCATACCTCCGACGCGTCGGCCCGGCGGCCGGATCGGTGACCAGATCCTCGGCCTTCGGGGGTCGTGATTCTTCCATGATGGTGATCCGTTCCCCGCCCTCTCAATGGGCTACCCCACAACCGCGGGGTGTCTCACACCAGCCTGACAGAGAGGGCTGGGAGCTTCTTGGTGTTCCGTTCCGGCACGCGGCGCACGATCAACCTGGCCGTGACCCGCCCGCGCCCATGGGAGGTGAACGCCGTGTACGACGTTTCGGCGACCTCGGCGCAGGAGATCAGCTCGCCGGTGTCGGGGTCCACGATCGCGTTGGAGTACACGATCGGGGTCCACGCCCGTTCGTCGATGGTGGCGATCTGGGCGCTGACCCCTTGTCGAGGCGGGCACCGATCGAGGACTGGCAGCCGGCGTTGACGATCGCGGTGGCCAATGCCTGCTGGAAGGAGGCCGAATCCGCCCGGACCAACACCTGCCCCGCCGCGATCACCGGGGCGATCTCGGGGCCGGACACGGTCGCGATCTGGGCGTTCAACCCGCAAACCCGTGTGTAGCCGTGCTCGGCGCCCTGCTTGCGCCCTGCCGTACACCGGCTTGATCGTGTCATCCACATCGAGCCACACGGTCTGGCCGGCGGGCAGCAGGCCGGGCACCCGACATCGGGCGCATCAAGGGGGCTGACCGACCGGTGTAGCCACGCCGAACGAGACGGCCAAGGTGGTCGATGCCTGTGCGACTCAGCTCTGCCCACACGATCAGCGCCCCACCCACCCACATGGGCTACGTGGGGCGCCGACCTCGCCCTGGAGAGAAGCCACCCAGGGGGCGAAGAGAAGTCGCGAACCGCTCAAGGCCCGGCCCTGCCGACCGCGTTCCCCGGCCATCGTGCTGATGCCACCGGCTCAGGAGGCAGGTGGTGGGGTGTTCCACACGTGGGCGTGATCGCGGACGAACTCCGCGAGCGTGGTGGCGGGGTGGCCGGTCAATCGATGGACGCCGCGGTTGGGTACCGCTGAGGCGTTGAGCCGGACGATCCGGTAGATCATGCGCTGCACCGCGAGGTAGTCGTCGGGGCTGCCCTGCCGGGCCAGTTGGGCGAGGTAGTCGCGCTCGCTGGGGCGGGTGTAGGTGATCGTCCGGCGAAGTTCCTCGCTCATCTCGCGCGCAACCGCGTCGTAGGTCAGGCTCAGCTCCCCGGACAGGGTGTACGCCTTGCCCGTGTGGCC
>JBAVKY010000225.1:0-5635 GCA_049688555.1 Propionicimonas sp. | reverse complement strand
GGCCATCGCCGGGGTCAGCCTTGCGGTGCTCGGCGTTGGCGGATACTTCGCTGACAACGCCATTCGGGACAACGTTGAGCGGAGGGTCGCCAGCAGCCTGACCACCGCGCTGCAACCCAGCGGCACCCCTGAGGTGGAGCTCGGCGGGACGCCGTTCAGCCTCGCGTTGCTCACTCGGACCATCCCGGACGCCCAATTGGCGGTGGCGGGCCTGCCGGTTGAGATGGCTGGACACCCCGTGACCCTCGCCGACGTCTCGGTAACGGCCCAGCAGCTCTCGCTCAGCGACACCCAGCTCGTGCTCGGCTCGGCCGTGGGCGAGGCCCGGCTCAGCTATGACGACCTGAGCGCGGTGGCTTCGGTGCCCATCGAGTACGGGGGCTCGAATCGGCTGCAGGTCAGCTACGCCGTCACCATCTTCGCTCAAGAGTTCACCGCGTCGGTGTCCGCCGTCCCGGAACTGGACGTGGCCGCTCAGCAGCTTCGGCTGACCGAGGCGAAGCTGACCGTCGCGGGGGTCGATTTGGGCGCCGAAGCCTTGCAGACACTGATCGACGCCGTCGTTGAACCTGTGGACGTCGCGCTGCCCTACGGAGTCAGGCTGACGGCGATCACGCCTTCGCCAGAGGGGTTGCAGCTTGCCGCCGCTGGGGAGCAGTTGCTGATTCCGCTCGGTTGAGGGGGAACGCCGTCACAGTGGCGAGATGTCGGTGTGTAGCCGGACCAGCTTGACCCGCGCCTCACCGTCCTCGGTGCCGACCTCGCGGTGGGCCCCGTCCGCAGCCCAGCCGGACGCACTCAGGAATCCCCGCAGCACATCGTCGGTGGAACTGACCCACCAGGTGGCGCGCGTGAAGCCGTCCGCTCGCAGGGTGTCCATGCAGGCCTGCAACAACCGTGAGCCGTGTCCCTGGCGCTGTGCGAGCGGGTCGATCGCGAACTCCGCCACCATCCCGTCGGCGCCGGGGGAGTCGTCCGGGTCGCTGCCAGGGCCGAGCGCTGCGAAGCCGACCACGCGATGCTGGCCAATCTCACTGGAGTCAACGGCCACCAACACGCGCAGGGTCGCTAGCGGGGGACGATTGATCGCTGCTTCCCAGGAGCCAGCCATCGTCGTTAGGTCGACCTCCGCCAGGGCGCGCTGAGCCACTGGGGCGGGCAGCAGCCGCGTCCAGGAGCGGCGCTGGACGGCCGCGATCGCTGCCGCCTCCGAGGGCAGGGCGAGGCGGACGGAGCCATGAGTCATCCCGTAAGCGTAGATGACGGCACCTGGAGGGGCTTGGCATAGGGTGGTCAGGTGCGAGAGACGTTGAAGACACCCCCCAAGCTGGCGCAGGACACGCTGCGCATCACCCCGCTTGGAGGGCTGGGCGACGTGGGACGCAACATGACCTCCTTCGAATTGAACGGTCAGCGGCTGTTCGTGGATTGTGGCGTCCTGTTCCCCTCCGAGGACCAGCCGGGAGTCGACCTGATCCTCCCCGGCCTGCATCTGGTCGAGGACCACCTGGACACCGTCCTCGCCCTGGTGTTGACCCACGGCCACGAGGACCACATCGGAGCTGTGCCCTACCTGCTGCGGCGCCGGCCCGACATTCCCGTGCTGGGCTCGAAACTCACCCTGGCCTTTGTGCGCGAGAAGTTGCGCGAACACCGGCTCCGCAATGTGGACTTGCGTGAGGTGGCCGAGGGGGACCGGCTCGACATCGGCGGGTTCAACCTCGAATTCCTGGCGGTCAACCACTCGATCCCCGATGCGCTGGCGGTGGTCATTCGCAGCGTGGCCGGTTCGGTGCTGCACACCGGCGACTTCAAGATGGATCAGCTGCCCCTCGACGGCCGGCTCACCGACCTACGCGGCTTCGCGCGGGTCGGCGCAGAGGGGCTCGACCTGTTCATGCCGGATTCCACGAATGCCGAGACGCCTGGCTTCACCACGCACGAGCGCGACCTTGAGCCAGCCATCGAGCGGGTATTCGCCACCTCGAAGAAGAAGCTGATCGTCGCGTGTTTCGCCTCTCACGTGCATCGGGTCCAGCAGGTCATGGACGCCGCCGTGCGGCATGACCGCAAGGTGGTCTACGTCGGCCGCTCGATGGTCCGCAACATGACGGTGGCTCGTGAACTCGGCTACCTCAAGGTTCCCGAGAAGACCCTGATCGACCTCAAACAGATCGACGACTACCGCGATGACGAGGTGTTGATCATCTCGACCGGATCCCAGGGGGAGCCGCTGAGCGCGTTGTCGAGAATCTCCAACCATGAGCACCCCATTGTGAAGGCAGGGAAGGGTGACGTGGTGCTGTTGGCCAGTTCGCTGATTCCCGGCAACGAGAACTCGGTGTACCGCGTGATCAACGGCCTTGCCCGTAACGGCGTGAGCGTGGTGCACAGGGGCAATGCGCTGGTCCACGTCTCCGGACACGCCAGCGCGGGGGAGTTGCTGTATTGCTACAACCTGCTCAAGCCTCGCAACGTGCTCCCGGTGCATGGTGAGATCCGGCATCTGATCGCCAACGCAGACCTGGCGGTGCAGACCGGGGTGCCGAGGGATCGGGCCCTGGTGGCAGAGGACGGGGCGGTGATCGACCTTGCCAAGGGTAAGGCGCGGATAGTGGGTCGACTGGAATGCGGGTACATCTTCGTGGACGGTTCCACCGTCGGCGACATTGGTGACGCCGAGCTGACGGATCGCAAGATCCTCGGCGAAGAAGGCTTCATCTCCGTCGTGGTGGTGGTCAACCTGCACGCCGGCACCCTGGTGAGCGGCCCGGACATCCACGCCAGAGGCTTCGCCGAAGACGACTCCGTGTTCGACGACGTCCGTGGGCAACTCGTCACAGCCTTGTTGAAGGCGATGGTCGACGGGGTGGAGGACACCTTCCAGCTGCAGCAGCTCGTCCGGCGCGTCATTGGACGCTGGGTGAACACCCAGCACCGGCGGCGTCCGATGATCCTGCCGGTCGTGGTGGCCACCTAACCTGTCGCGATTAGGCCGCGAGGCGCCGATTCGGGTATCTTTGCTTGGTCCCCGTGTGCGGGACGAATCCCGAGCGCCCGACGGTGGTTCGGATTGTCTGAGCAACAAGGAGAACTCCGGTGGCTGCCGTTTGTGACCTCTGCGCCAAGAGCCCGGGCTTCGGCCACAACGTGCCTTGGTCGAAGAAGAAGACCAAGCGCCGCTGGGATCCGAACATCCAGCGCGTTCGCGCCACGGTGGACGGAACCCCCAAGCGCCTGAATGTCTGCACCTCGTGCCTGAAGGCCGGTCGGGTCACCCGCTGACCTGATCGTCTGGCCAAGAGACCCGCCACGGCGGGTCTCTTGCATGTCCGGCCCACGTCGACGCTCCCGCCATTGGTGGCGGGAGCGTTTAGGCTCTTGCGTCGTGGACAGCGAACTTTCCGGGTGGCGGACGCGGATGTACCGCGAGCTCAACGCCTCAGTGGCCACCGTGTTGGGGGCGAAGACCGCCAAGGAGTTCGCCGCCCTGCGGATCCACACCGTCGGAGACCTGCTGCGCCACATTCCGCGCCGTTACCTGTCCGGCACCGAACTGACCGACCTCGGCACCCTCGTCCAGGGTGAGCACGTGGCGGTGATCGCTCGGGTCGCGCACATCCAGCGTCACGAGGGAGGTTCCCACCCCGGGCGTCCGGCGCGTCCCGGACGCCTGGAGGTCACCCTCACCGACGGCCACGGCCGCCTGGCGCTCACCTTCTTCGGCAAGGCCCACCTGCTCAGCTGGTGGGAGCGGCAGCTGAGCGAAGGGGTCGCCGGGCTTTTCGTGGGCAAGGTCGGCAGCTTTCGCGACAACCTTCAGATGAGCCATCCCGAGTTCGTCATGCTCGATGCGAACGGCCAGATCGTCGGCTCCTCCTCGCAGGACAAGGCTCGGATGGTGAGCCTGACTCGCGCCGGGCTGGTCGGTCTGTATCCGGCGACCGGCAAGCTGCCGACGTGGACGGTCGCCGAGTGTGCCCGGCTGGCCTGCGAGTCCCTTGTGGGGGCTGAGGATCCCTGGCCGTCCTGGGTGCGGGATGCCGCCGGTGTGGACGAGCTCGCCAGCGCGTTCGCCGCCGTCCACCACCCGACAACGCTCGTTGAAGCCGAGCGGGGGGCGCAGCGGCTGCGGTTCGACGAGGCCTTGGCCACCCAGCTCACCATGGCGTACCGGCGCAGCTCGGCCGCCGCGCACGCCGCGACGCCTCGGGTACGGGTTGCGGACGGAATTTTGGCTGCCTTCGATGACCAGTTGCCGTTCCGGCTCACCGACGGCCAGGAAGAGGTCAGTACAGCCATCTTCGACGACCTGGCCAGAACGCGTCCGATGCAGCGGCTGTTGCAGGGCGAGGTCGGCTCCGGCAAGACGGTGGTGGCCCTGCGTGCGATGCTCAACGTCGCGGATTCGGGCGGCCAGGCTGCTCTGCTGGCCCCCACCGAGGTACTGGCCGCCCAGCACTACCAGACCATCCGTGCCCTGCTCGGTGACCTCGGTGGAGGTCGGATGTTGGGCGCGCCCGACGTGGCCACCGATGTGGTACTGCTCACGGGCTCAATGGGTGCGGCGGCCAAGCGGGAGGCACTGCTGCGCGCCGCCAGCGGTGAGGCGGGAATCGTGATCGGTACCCACGCCCTGCTCGCTGACCGGGTCCAGTTCGCCGACCTCGGCCTCGTCGTGATCGACGAGCAGCACCGCTTCGGGGTTGAGCAGCGAGCAGCCCTTTCCGACAAGGCAGAGCGTCGACCACACGTGCTGGTGCTCACGGCGACGCCGATCCCGCGGTCGGTGGCGATGACCATCTTCGGCGACCTCGAGGTGGCCACTCTCGCCGAGATCCCGGCTGGCCGCCAGGGCGTCAGCACCGTGGTGGTGGACGCTGTGGGACGTCCAGCCTGGGTGGAACGGGCCTGGCAGCGGGTCGTCGAAGAGGTGTCCGCCGGACGCCAGGTCTTCATCGTGTGCCCGCGCATCGGTGGCACGGCAGCCAAGGCCGATCAGGGCAAGGGGGTGGTCGAATTGGCCGCCGAGCTGTCCGCCGGGCCGCTGACCGACCTCCGTGTCGGGGTGCTGCACGGGCAGCTCCCGTCCGAGACCAAGGACGCCGTGATGTCGTCCTTCGCCTCCGGTGACCTGGACGTGCTCGTGGCGACCACCGTCATCGAGGTCGGCGTGGACGTCCCGAACGCCACCATGATGGTGGTGTGGGACGCCGAACGGTTCGGGATTTCCCAGCTGCACCAGCTCCGCGGACGGATCGGGCGCGGCGCCCACCCGGGCGTCTGCCTGCTCATCACCCACTCTGACGCCGCCGATCCGGCGCGCCGGCGGCTGGAGGCGGTGGCTGCCACCACCAACGGGTTCGAACTGGCCGAACTCGACCTTGAGCAGCGCCGCGAAGGGGACGTGCTTGGTGCCAGTCAGTCGGGGACCCGATCCAGCCTGCGGCTGCTGCGGGTGTTGGAACACGCCGACCTGATCGCCCAAGCCAGGGAGTTGGCCGAGGAGTGCGTCCGGCGAGACCCTGAGTGCACCACGCCCGGCTTCGCCGACGCGCTTCGCCAGACCGATCTCCTCGCCGACGGCGACCTCCTCGACTCCAACTGACCCCCGGCTCCCGCCCGCCCCTCCCCT
>JBAVKY010000224.1:0-4805 GCA_049688555.1 Propionicimonas sp. | reverse complement strand
CCAGATGCTCCCCTCCGGGCACCGGCGGCGGCTAGGGTGGCGGGGTGCCGGCCGGGGGTGGCGCAGGAAGGAAACCAGCACCATGAGCGACGCCGCGGCCCGTCTGGGATCAGTCAAGTTCCTGAAGGTGAACGAGGTGGCCGAGCTGCTCCGGGTGTCCCGGATGTCGGTGTATCGCCTGATCCATGCCGGTGAGCTGGAGGCGGTTCGATTCGGGCGCAACTTCCGGGTCCCGGAGGCGGCCGTGGATGAGTACCTGAGGCGGGCGTTCTCCGACGCAGGTTGATCCGGGTACGGGTCCTGACCGACAGTGTGCGCGCGGGATTTCGCCCCGCGGCGCCCTGGTGAGTAAGATTCAGTGCTTGGCCGGGTCGTCCGGCCGCGTTCGTCGGGCTGCCTGGCAGTTCGCATCGTCCAACTTTGCCGGCGCGCCGGCACGCGAGAGGTCTACTAGTGGGTTCGGTCATCAAGAAGCGCCGCAAGAGGATGGCGAAGAAGAAGCACCGCAAGCTCCTGAAGAAGACGCGCATCCAGCGTCGCCGCGCCGGCAAGTAATCTCTCTGCCCGACCCGCCCGTGGTTGACTTCGGCGGGGCGCTGGTGGTTGTCCTGGTTCGCGACGGCTGCCACTTGTGCGTCGAGGCGCTCGGGACGATCGAGCAGGTGTGCGGCCGCGCCGGGGTTTCCTGGCGCAGCATCGATGTGGACGGTGACGAGGCGTTGCGCGCCGCGTACACCGATCACGTTCCGGTCACCTTCGTGGCCGGCGTGGAGCATGCCCGCTGGTTCGTTGATCAGGGCGCCCTCACCGAGGCCGTCCGGGTCGCGCGCTGAGCGGACCGGCATCGCCACCCTCGATCCGCCGCGTCCACGTATTGTGGTGGCGCAGCGTCGTCGTCCCCGGTCAGGAGTCTGATGGTCAACAGCGTCGTCCATGTGGTGCGTCACGGTCAGGTGCACAACCCCGAGGGGGTGCTGTATGGCCGGCAACCTGGTTACGGTCTCTCGGAGCTGGGTAGGCAGATGGCCGTACGCCTCGGTGAGTACTTCGCCGAGGCCAACCTGGTGCACCTGGTGAGTTCCCCCTTGCAGCGGGCGCAGGAGACCATGGCGCCGATCGCCGCAGGCCACCCGCACCTCATCGTCACCATCGACGAACGTGTCATCGAGGCCGCGAACGTGTTCGAGGGCAAGTCGTTCGGCAAGAACAACGAGATCCTGCTCAAGCCATCGTCGTGGTGGGCGCTGCGCAATCCGCTCCGTCCGAGCTGGGGTGAGGCGTACACGTCGATTGCGGTTCGGATGCAGGCAGCGATCACGGACGCTGCCAGCCACGCCACCGAGGGCGAAGCGCTCATCGTGGCCCATGAACTGCCGATCTGGATGGCGCGGCGTTCCGCCGAGAACCGGACCCTCGTCCACGATCCGCGGCATCGCCAGGCCCGCCTGGCCAGTGTCACGACGTTCCGCTTCGAAGACAGCCGGTTGGTCGGCGTCGAATACACCGAACCGGCCGCCGACTTGATACCAGTCAAGACCTCGAAGAAGTTCCGGCCCGGGGCGTGATGGACGGACCCTGGCTGAGCCGCTGGGTGCGTGCAGCGCTGGGCTTGGCCCTGCTCAGTGCCTGCAGTGCGGCCCCGGCGGTGGGCGGGGGCTTCGTCGCCGGTGACGGCACCATCACCGTGATCGACGCGGCCGCTCGTCAGGAGGCACCGGCCATCGGCGGCGAGACCCTCGATGGCAAGCCGTGGAGTAGTGAAGCGGTCGCCGACCAGGTGATCGTCTACAACGTGTGGGGGTCGTGGTGTTCCCCTTGCCGGGCTGAGGCGCCCGCGCTGGAGGCAGCCTCGCAGGCAACGTCTGGCGTGGCGGTGTTCGTGGGCGTGAACACCCGCGACCTCGACAAGGCCGCGCCGCAGGCTTTCGTCCGCGCCTTCGGGATCACCTATCCCAGCCTCTTCGACCCGGACGGCAGCTTGCTGCTGGCCTTCAGTGGCCAGCTGCCCGCCAGCGCCATCCCCAGCACCCTGGTCGTCGACCGGCAGGGACGGGTCGCTGCGCGGGTGATCGGGGAGACCACCCAGGCCACCCTGGTCGGGCTGGTCAACGACATCGCGCAGGGCAAGTGATGCTGCCACTCGAGGCCGGCGAGTGGGTTCGCGAGGCGGTGGGCGGCTCCATGCTGCTCGCACTGCCAGTGGCTGTCCTGGCGGGACTGGTGTCCTTCTTCTCTCCCTGCGTGTTACCGCTGTTGCCCGGCTACCTGTCGTTCGCCACCGGCCTGGGCGCGGCGGAGATCGCCGAGGGATCCCCGCGGCGTGGCCGGGTGCTGGCGGGCACCCTGGGCTTTGTGGGCGGGTTCACCCTCGTCTTCGTCTCCACCGGGGTGCTGTTTGGCAGCGTCGGTGCGTCACTGCTCACCTGGCAGCGACCGATCACCGTGGCCGTCGGCGTCCTCAGCATCGCGCTGGGCCTGCTGTTCACAGGCTGGCTGCCCTGGGGCAACCTGACCTTTCGGCTGCAGGCGGCGCCCCGGCTGGGCGTGGTGACGGCACCCCTGTTGGGCATCGTGTTCGGTATTGGCTGGACGCCCTGTATCGGGCCCGCGCTGTCAGTGGTGCTGTCGCTGGCCCTCAACGAGGCCACAGCGGTTCGTGGGGGAGTGCTCGCTGCGGCCTACGCCCTCGGGCTGGGCCTCCCGTTCATCGTCGCCGGCTTGGCCTTCACTCGCATGGCCACAGCCATCGGCTGGGTTCGGCGGCACCATGTCGGCATCCAGCGGGCCGGCGGGATCATGATGATGCTTGTCGGAGTGCTGCTGGTGACCGGCTGGTGGGACGTCGTGATGGCCTTCCTGCGGCAGTGGGCGGGGTCCTTCGAGGTCGTGATCTAGGTGGTCGATGGTGAGACCCCTGACGAGCTCATCGACCCCGGTCAGGTGCCGGCCGGTCGGGAGCGCATGAACCGGGCCGGCGGGGTGCCGTCCGGGACCCTGCGGTGGGTGTGGGCCACGCTCACCTCGATGCGCACCGCACTGCTGTTGCTGCTCCTGCTCGGGATCGCCGCCATCCCCGGCTCGATCCTGCCGCAGCGACCCGTGAACCCATTCGGTGTCAGCGACTACCTCAAGGCGAACCCGGCGATGGGCCCGTGGTTGGATCGGTTGGGCTTCTTCGACGTGTTCGGGTCGGTGTGGTTCGCCGCGATCTACCTGCTGCTGTTCATTTCGCTAGTCGGGTGCATCATTCCGCGCTGTGTCGCCTATGCGCAGGCGTTGCGGGCGAACCCATCAGCGGTACCCCGGCGACTTTCGCGGTTCCCCGAACACGGTGAGGGCACCGTGCCGAGGCCGGCCGCCGAGGTGTTGGACGCGGGGGAGCGGCACCTGCGACAGGCCCGCTACCGGGTCGCGCGCGAGGCCCGCGGGCTGTCGGCGGAGCGGGGCTACGCCCGCGAAGCCGGGAACCTGGTCTTTCATCTCAGCCTGGTGGTGATGCTGCTCGGACTGGCGTGGGGCTCGCTGTTCAGCTTCCGGGGCACCGCGATCGTGGTCGAGGGCCAGGCCTTCTCGAACACGCTCACCCAGTACGACGAGTTCCATTCCGGGGTCGGGTTCAGCGCCAACCAGTTGGTGCCGTTCACGGTGGCCCTGGACGACTTCGAGGTCCAGTTCGAGACCGGACCGACGCAGCGCGGGGCGGCGCGGCTGTTCCGGGCACACGTCACAGTCTCCCGTCCGGGACAGTCTGGAGCGGCGGCGCTGCTCGAGGTGAACGCCCCGTTGGCGATCGACGACACGGCCGTCCACTTGCTCGGCCACGGCTACGCACCCGTGGTCACCGTGCGGGACGGCAATGGTGACGTCGCTTTCTCGGGGCCGGTGGTGTTCCTGCCCCAGGATTCGAACTTCACCTCCCACGGGGTCATCAAGGCTCCCGATGCCCGCCCAGAACGCCTCGCCTTCGAAGCGGTGTTCCTTCCCAGTGCGGTGGCCGACCCGGTGAACGGCTTGACGTCGGTGTTCCCCGACGCCTGGAATCCCCAGCTGTTGCTGAACGCCTGGGCCGGGCAGCCCAAACCGGAGACCGGCTCGCCGGAGAACCTCTACGTCCTCAACACCGCGGGGCTCACCCAGCTCACCAAGCCGAACGGCGACCCGCTGCGCTCCGGGCTCGAGGTCGGCACCACCTTCACCCTGCCGGACGGTCGCGGCTCGGTCACCTTCGACGGGCTGAAGCGCTGGACGAAGCTGCAGGTCTCCGCCACCCCGGGCGGCTGGCTGGTGCTGGGCTCGGTGCTGGTCGGCATTCTCGGCATCACCGTGTCACTGCTCGTGCGGCCCCGGCGGCTGTTCCTGCGGGTCGGTGACGGTGAGCCAACGGTGGTGGAGGTGGCCGGTGTGGACCGGGTCGAGGGACGTCCCGGACTGGGCGAAGCGGTGACCCGCCTCGCGCGGGCGGTCGGGCTGGACCCGGTTGAGCCGCTGCGGGGGGAAGCTACGCTGGCGGGCACTGACGCAGCGGAGCCCGCACCGGCGCTTGCTACGAACCATTCCAGGCAGGAGCAGCTTTGAGCGCCTACTACTCCAACCTCGCGATGGTGACCTCGGCGGTGCTCTACCTGCTGGCCCTGGTCTTCCACTGCGTGGAATGGTCTCTCGCTCGCGGTGCTGCGGCGACTGAACGCAGCTCGCGGGAGGAATTCTTCGGACGCGTCGGGCTCTCGGTCACCCTGGCGGCCGCGGCCGTCCATATCTTCGCGGTGGTCATGCGCGGCATCGCGGCAGGGCGGCCACCGTGGGGC
>JBAVKY010000223.1:0-3590 GCA_049688555.1 Propionicimonas sp. | reverse complement strand
CCGGTGTGCTGTCTTCCACCGCCCTGACCGGCCTCGGGATGAACGCGACTCCGCTCGACCTCCGGCCGCTGCTCAAGGACGGCGAGAGCATGCCGTTCAGCGAGCCGGGCCTGTACCCCGCCGGGATCAGCTTCGGCGCGATCGTGCTCAATCCGTCGACAGGCGTGTTCGACCAGGCCGCCGCGTACACCACGATCGAGGTGCTGAACGTCCTGCTCGGCCAGGGCAACGACCAGCTCGTGATCACCGGCACCCTCGTCCCCGGCCCGGACACCAACGCGGACGGCACTCCCGGGAGCGTGGCGGTGCACCGCGGCCTCACCGGGGTCCACGGCGGCGGCAACGCCCGCCTCGAGGTGAGGGGCTCGTTCACCGCGACCACGACGACCATCACCCGCACCGACGGCGTGTCGTGGACGAGCGCGGGCTTCACTCAAGGCAAGACGGTGACCCTTGACGGTGTCGTGATCGGGACGGTGGCGTCCCTGGACGGCGACGATTTGACCCTCGATCTGGCGGTTGGCGCAACGCTGGAGAGCCTCTTCGCCGGGACGATCGCCGTGTTCGACCGGAAGACCGACCAGACCCGGATCGGTGGGGACACCATCACCGTCACGGGCGGGGCGGGTCCGAACTCGCCGCTGGTGGTCTACGGCGATACCTCGCAGGACGGCCTGTGGTACAGCGGCGACCCGCGGGTGCAGTCGTTCCGGGTGTTCAGCGGGAAGCCGTTCCCGGCCGAGATCGGCAACGGCGACTCGCGGTTCATCTTCCCGGTGGCCAATCCCTACGTGTACGCCGGCCACGACGTCATCGACGCCTCGGCGCTGTTCGCGGACCTGGTAGGCGCAGCTCTCCCGAGCGTGGGCTTTGTCGCGTACGGCGGCGCCGGGGACGACACGATCATCGGCAGCGCTGCCCCTGATTACCTGGTCGGGGGTTCCGGCGACGATCGGATCTCCGGTGGGCGTGGTTCCGACCAGCTCTACGGCGACAACGGGGTGAACGTGGACGTCATCACCCGTGAGCTGTCGATCCCGTGGGTCAACGCATCGGTGCGGCCGAACCGGGACGACCTGGTCGCGGGCGCGGATGTGCTGGCGGGCGACGCCGTCGGGTCCGTGGCCGCCACCGCGAACGCGTTTGACGACGTGATGTTCGGCGACTACGGCTGGGTGCGGCAGGACATCGCGTCCGCGACCGTTGGCCTGATCTCCGGCACGGGCGACAGCGCGGTGTACGGCTACGTCAACCCGGTACAGCTGCAGCGGATCGAGACCGCCGGCCGCGTCCGCGAGATCGCCACCGTTCGTGCCGAGGCCGGCGCCGACGACACCATCAGCGGCAACGGCGGGCGCGACCGGATCTTCGGCGGCAACGGTAACGACACCATCGCCGGCGACGGCCAGTCCAACGTCATCTTCGGTGACCACGGCCGCCTGCTCTACCTCGAGGGTGTTCCGGCGATCACGACCCTGCACCTGGTCGAAAGCATCAGCTTCCCGCAAGGCGGCGTGGACGTCATCACCGCAGGGAGTGGCGACGACTTCATCTTCGGCGGCGCCCAAGGCGACACCACCAACGTCGGGTACGGCATCAACGCCGGCGACGGCCAGAACGTGGTCTTCGGCGACCACGGCCGCGTCACCGGCTACGACACGTCGGTGGTCGGCTACCAAGCGGCGACCGCGGTCGCCAACCGGCCGATCCCAGGCCCCGGCACCGATGATTACCAGATCCCGGTGCTCGCGCTCGTGGAGTCGCTCTCCCACGAGGCGGGCGCCGAGTTCGGCGGCGCGGACACGATCTCCACCGGCACCGGCCGCGACCAGGTCTTCGGCGGCGCGGACGGCGACACCGTCGTGGCGGGCGACGGGAACAACATCGTCTTCGGCGACTACGGCATCGTGGACTACCTGATCAACACCGACGACGAGGCCCCCGACCCAGCCAGCGCCGACCAGCTCGACACCACCCGCGACATCGACCTCGTCTGGTCGATCGCCACCACCCAGGGCGGCAACGACACCATCACCACCGGAGCGGCCAACGACATCGTCCTGGGCGGCCGAGGGGACGACACCATCACGGCAGGTGCCGGAGCAAACCTGGTGTTCGGCGACAATGCGCGCCTCACCTCGATGGCCGACCGGCCAGGCATCGTCCCGGAAACTCGCCATTCGGTCCACGAGTTCGCGATCTGCACCCTTGAGACCATCGGCTTCGAGCTCGCGGGCAGCGACGGCGACGACACGCTCTACGGCAGCCCGTTCGCGGACATCCTGATGGGCGGCGGCGGCGACGACGTGATCTTCGGCGACGAGGGCGACGACCTGATCTTCGGCGACGACGGCCTCGTCCGCTGCGTCCCCGGCACGCCGTACGACCACGACAACCCGAACGGCGTCTGCGTCCTGCTCGGTGGCAGCGTGGAGTTCTGGGCCACCAACACCACTGCCCTCAGCGCGAACGGCAACGACGACCTGATCTTCGCCGGTGCGGGCAACGACATCGTGCTCGGCCAGCAGGGCACGGACATCAGCTACGGCGAGGCCGGCGACGACATCGTCATCGGCGGCTCCAACGTCGTGGGCGCCCTCGACACCTGGGACGTGATTGACGGCGGGGCTGGCACCGACCTGATCGCGGGTGACAACGCCCAATGCTGCCGTCGCCCGGTCGGCGACAGCACCGACCCCCGGATGCGCGCCCTGTCCGGCACCGTCATCTACGGCACGAGCCTCACCGCGACCGCCCAGTACCCGAATGGCACCGACGGCCACGCGCTGGTGACCGGCGTCGCGCAGCACGATCCCACGGGCGTCACCCAGTTCGTGATCACCCTCCTCGACCACAGTGACGACATCGAAGCGAACCACTCCGAGCTGTGGGGGAGTGACTACCTCGCTGGCGGTCCGGGGGCGGACGAGATCTTCGGCCAGCTGGGCGACGACCTCATCATGGGTGACGGCCGCGTCGACGGCCTGGTCCTCGCGACGTACGACCCCGAGACGATGACGGCGGCGACGCACCGGACCCAGGCCGAAGGAAGCCCGAACCCGGCCCTCCTCACCCGGTCCACTCACTTGGTGGGGGCGTGGCGCGATGGTACCGAGGCCAATCTGAACTCGCTGTTCGTCAACCCGGCGCACCTCCCCGGCGCGGTCCACACCGGCGACGGCGACGACTACATCGAAGGCAACGGCGGTAACGACACGGTGTTCGGCGGACTCGGTCAGGACGACATCGTCGGCGACAGCTCCGACCTCTACGGCCTGACCACAGCGACCCTCCGGCCCGCCGGCGCGGACCTGCTCTTCGGCGGTGACGGCACCGCGATCGCGCGCAACGACCCGGGTGCGGCCAACATCGGCACCGACGGCTCGATCACCACGATCGAGACCGGCCACGCGGCCGACGCCGACGCGATCGCCGGCGACAACGCGCAGATCTTCCGCCTGGTGGGCACCAACGGCGTCAGCCCCGGTGCGTACCTGACTTTCGCCTACGACTCCTACGCCGGTGGTCTCCGCCTGATCCCGCGGGCGGTCGAGCTCCTCGATTACACCTTCGGCGGTTACGCCTACAAC
>JBAVKY010000222.1:0-2338 GCA_049688555.1 Propionicimonas sp. | reverse complement strand
CACCTTCGGCTTGGCGTGGCGAACGCACCGATGCGCATCTCGGGAAGCGGAGCGCGCGCCCTGCGCAACGCCACGACGCCGGCGAGAGCCACCCCCGCCCCGGCCGCCAGGATGAAAGTCGTCCGAGATCGCATTCCCGCTCCCTCCGCTCACCGTGACGCTGCAGGGCAGGCTGGCAACTCCCCCCTGTGCCATCACAGCATCGTCCGGACATGCCTTCGTGTCGGGGATCTACGTCCGTTCGTGGCGGGTCTTGGCCGGAACTCCCGGTCTCCACGCCGCGGGAGCACACAACTCACACGTGGCGATTGCCAACCCATCGACCGGTTCTGCCGCGGCCGGAGGATAGCCTTCGTCAGTGTCAGTCTGGTGGTGCCGCGGGTGACCGTGGTGGTTGGATTCCTTCATATCCGGTGTCTGGCTCATAGCCTTCCTGTCGCCCCTTGGGGCTGATCTTCCAAGGCAGGTACATCCCACGCGGATCTGGGGAGAAGCCGCCGGCCGCCTGACACGCCCCGACGGGATTTCGCCTCGGCCTGGCTCCTACGTTATAGTTTCGGGGCTGGCCGGAGACGGCCGGTGAGGCCTACCAAGGCCCCGTAGCGCAGTTGGTTAGCGCGCCGCCCTGTCACGGCGGAGGTCGCGGGTTCGAGTCCCGTCGGGGTCGCTGAAGCAAGCGAGTGCTTCATGGCCAGGTAGCTCAGATGGTAGTAGCGTTCGCCTGAAAAGTGAAAGGTCGCCGGTTCGATCCCGGCCCTGGCCACACATGCGCGACGGGGACCTCCCCGTCGCGTTTCTGGTTCCTGGCCTCCCTCTCGGCCGGACCGACGCCCTCCCGCAACACCACACAGCAGCGAGAGTGACGTGCGGAATCGCACGGCCGCCGCCGGCGCCCGGACACGGCGTGGGGCCGGGCCCCCGCGGCCCCGGCCCCTCGCCGCTGTCAGTCAGTTACTTGGTGAAGCCGACGTTCTCCCACTTCGGCACCCGCGACATGCCGAGAGCTCCGATATTCGCCAACTTGGCCCGGACGCCGATCAGCATCGGGCGCTGGTACAGCGGCAGGGTGTGGCCCGCTTCCCAGATCGCCTGCGCGGCCTGGTTGCCCAGGTCAGCGCGCTTCGCGACGTCCATCTCGGTGTCGATCTTGGGAGTCAGTTCGTTCACCAGGGGGATGTCGAGCTGGGCGTAGTTCGACTCGTTCGGCACGACTTTGCCGTCCTTGCCCGTGGTCGCGCCGTAGATCTGCCCGATGTTGCTGAGCGGGTACGGGGTCCCGATCCACGAGAAAGCGACGATGTCGAACTTGTGCTGGATCAGCACGCCGGGCCAGTCCTTGCTGATGTCCACCGTCCGAAGCTTGAGGTTGACGCCGATCTCCTTGAGCATCTTCTGCGCCTGGAGGCCCTCGTTCTCCGACGCCGACACGCCTCCCAACACAGCAAAACTCACGTCAAGCTGCGTTCCATCCTTCTCGCGGAAGCCGGTGGACGCGTTGAGTTTCCACCCTGCTGCCTCAAGCTTGGCTTTGGCCTCCTCGACGTTGAAGTCGATGCCGGTCGCCTTGGCCTGATCCACATAGCCCGGCTGGTTGCTGACGTAGAGGTTGTTGTTGAGCAGGGTGGGCTCCCCCGGCAGCCCGGCCAGGTCGGAGCGCGCGATGATCGACCGGTCGATGCCCATGATGATCGCCTGCCGGACGTTGACGTCGGTCAGGTTCGGCGCCTTGGAGTTGAAGGTGAAGTGCCTGAAGTTCGGGCCAGCAGCCGCCCGTACCGCCGCATTCTGAGCCGAGCTCGCCTGCTGGTAGCCGTCCGGGTCGGGGCCGATGTCGTAATAGTCGACTTCCTGGTTGGCGAAGGCTGCAGCCAACGCCTCGGCCTTGATCTGCTTCCAGGTCAGCTTGTCCAGTAATGGCTTGGCGCCCCACCACCTGGGATTGGGAACCATCGTCACGCTCCCGCTGGTCTTGTCCCAGCTGTCGACCGTGTAGGGGCCGGTGAACCAAGCGTCCTGGTAGGTCTTCCAGCCGTCGTTGAACAACTCGGGGGTGGCGACGCTCTCGGCTCGGGCGGGGCCACCGGAAATGACGCGGGTCCAGTCAGGGTAGGTCGACTTGAAGCTGATGATCACTTCCTGCTGGCTCGCCCCCGCCGTGATGGACGCGATCTGGTTCCAGCCGTCAGAGGAGGCCGCGGCGAACTTCTTGTTGGTGCCGTTCTGAGCCTTCCAGGAGGCGATCCAGTCGTCAGCCCCGATCACTTCACCGTCGTTCCAGACTGCCTTGGGGTTCAGTGCCAGCGTGAGCACCAAGTTCGGTTTGAGATCGGTCTTGGCC
>JBAVKY010000221.1:0-1990 GCA_049688555.1 Propionicimonas sp. | reverse complement strand
GTGTGTAGGCGTCCCAGCCGAAGGCTTGGGCGTGCTCGGCCAGTTGGCGCAGCGCCAACTCGTTGCGCCTGAGCGTGGAGGATCGCAGGTGGCGGCCGTAGAGAAACCCCTCGACCGCTTCCTTCGTGATCGAGGCGTCCGGGTAGCCCTCCTGCCGGCAATGGTCAGCGAACTGGCGCAGGACCCGTTCTTGGACTGTGAACCTGTACCCGCCGGCGCGGCGCGAGGCGACCAGGTCGGCGACCAGACCCGACAGCGTCATCTCAGACATCGCGCTCACCCGCCCCGGCCAGTTCGATGACGTCTTCGACGTCCAATGCGCAATGCCGCAGCCGTTCGACGTCGAACCGCAGGTAGTAGGCCTGAGTAGTGTCGCTGCAGGCGTGTCCCAACACCGCCGATACCACCGGCATCGGCGCACCGTTGCCGATCATGGCCACGGCCAGCGCGCCGCGCAGGGAATGCATTCCGCAGACCTCGCCCGGCCCGAACTCAATCTGTGCGCGGGCAGCGTGCCGCGACAGTCGGGAAGCCACCGATGAAGCGCACCCGAACGTGTCGAACGGGTGACGGTGCTTGACGAACACCTTCTGGCAGACGGTTTCGGGGCGGCCGTGCCGGATGTAGTCGATGATCGCCCAGCCGACGTCATCCAGCAGCGGCAGGCTCAAAGGTCGGCCCGTCTTCTGCTGGACGATCGTGATCGTCTTCGCCCGCCAGTCCAGGTCGCCCAACTCGAGCTGGCGCAGATCACAGATCCGCAAACCGAGTCGGGCGGTCACCAAGATCATCGCGTAGTCCCGCTTGCCGGCAGCGGCCTGACGGTCGATCACGGCCAACACACGGCGGATCTCGTCGGCGGTCCACAGGTGCGGCTCGGACTCATGGCGGACGTGCCTTTGCGGCGGCAACCGGTCCGCCAGACTCCGCGGGGTCTTGCCCACCGCGGCCAAGAAGGCCAGGAAGTCCGCCAGGCACGACCTCATGCCCGCAACGGTTTTCCGGCGCAGGCCCCGTTGACGCAGGAAGAAGCCCGACAAGTCCCGGACGCCGAGCGCGGCCAGGTCGTCGGCGCCCACCTCGTCCAGGTAGCCCAAGAACCGGCTGACCGCCTTGTCCTTAGCGACCATGGTCGCCTCGGCGTTGCCACGGTCGCGGCACGAGGCAAGGTAGTCGTCCCTGAGCGGACGGAACCTCTCGGGACAGCCGTCCTTGGCCGGCACGACCGGTCGATCGACTTCGACCACGCGGCCAGCCAGCGCCTCGGCCATCAACACCACCGGCCGGCGGACCGCCTGCACATCCCTGTCCCGGACCGGCTCCCGCAACGACCCCAACCTCACCCCGGTCTGGTTCGCGATGAAGTCGACACACACCAGTTCGCTGGCCGTGTCCAGGCCGCGCCCGGCCAAGAAGTCGGCGAACCGGTCCAGCACAACCTGGTGGCGTCGAACCGTGCCCTCAGCTCTCCCAGCCTCGCGCAACACCGCCAAGACCTGGCCCACGGCGGTCTTGACATCTGCTTCTCCCATAGGAATCACCCCTCCATCCGGTAACGGAATGAACAAGCGATTCTTCTCCGACAAGGGCTATCCCCGCGATCCTCAGGCCCGGGTTGGGAGCTCACACCGACCCGCAGGATTATGCGGACAGGACACCCCGCCAGCACCGCCCCGACCAGCAAAGACACCCCGACAGGGCACATAACCCCGCCGTCCGCCTAATGCCTGTTATGCGGAATTCCGCATAAGCGTCACTCGTATGCGGTGGCAGCCCTGGCGAAGATGCAGGCCGACGGGGTGGACGTTCACGCCGGGCTGCCCGTACTGGCAACCTTCATGGGCCATGCCGACATCCCTCCACCTGCGGGTAGAGGTCTGCGTAGGTGGCTGCCATGGCTGATTCGATGCTGGTCCAGGCCCACGGGGCCAGGCGCACCTGCCCATCACCAGAGCCTGCTCGCGACACACCATCTGCGCCTACCGGGACG
>JBAVKY010000220.1:0-4018 GCA_049688555.1 Propionicimonas sp. | reverse complement strand
GCCCTGACCGGAACTGTCGTTGCTTCTCAATGAGCGCGTCGATCTTCGCCGTCTCGCGGTCCAGGAAGTCAGCGATCGCTACCTGCTCGGCCAAGCTCGGGAGACGGACATCGATGGTTCGCAGGATTCGGAACGGAACTTCGGTCGTTCGCACGCCGGTCTGCTCGCCAGAGCCGATACCTCGTTCGCGTTTGATCATCTCGCTAGTGAAGTGATCGGACTTCATGAGATAGACGACGTAGCGAGGATCGTATCCGGGTACTGGTCGCATGACCTCGTAGTGGTAAGTGACTAGGCCATCCTCTGCGGCAACACCCATGGCTCCGGAACGGATGCTCATCTTATTGAAGACAATGTCTCCCTCGCGACAGACCTTGTAGACGTCCAGGGAATCCGCACGTGCCGGGCGGTCGGTCAGTTCGGACCGGCGGATCACGCCCATCGTCTGAGAGACCGAAAGTAGTGGGAGGTCGATGCCAGGGATCCGCTGGTCGATTCGATTCACGGCTGCACCGAACCTGGTCACCTCTCAACCTCCTGCAACAGCTCGATGATCTCCTTGGCGAGCTGGTTCAGCTCCGCGTCGATCTCCGCCAGCGGCCGTGGCGGCACGTACGTGTAGAACAGCCGGGTGAACGGGATCTCGTACCCCACCCGACTCTTGGTCTCATCGATCCACGCGTTGGGCACGTAGGGCTTCACCTCACGCTCGACGTACTCAGCCACGTCGTCGCGGAAGGGCACGAGCTCGGTGTCGCGCAGGGCCGGGTCGGGCTCGGGCTTTCCCTTCGTCATACAGACATCGGCGGCGTCGTCGTGTTCGCCGATCGCGGCCAGCACCGCCTTGTAGAGCGGAAGCCCGAGCAGCGTCCCGGCCTGCTTCACCGCAACCCCGAGCGCGCTGCGGAATGCGTCCCGGTTGAGGAACACCTTCCCGACCAGCGACGTGAGCGCCGCGCGCAGCGCGTCCCGATCAGTCTGGCTGAGCTTGGCGAGCGGCTTGAGCGCCAGGTACTCCTCGATGCGCTCCGCGGCCACCTCGAAGCGCAGCTGCAGCGGCTGCTCGACGGTGATTTCGGTGTAGCCGAAGTCCGCGGCCTCACGGATCTTGCAGTGCTCGTTCTCCTCGAAGTTGGCGTAGAGCCGGGCGATCGCCGCGCGGTCGTCCTCGGAGAGCTCGCGGTTCTTCGAGCCGAGGTTCTTGCGCAGTTTGGTCCAGTGGCCGGTGCCGTCGATCAACTGGATCTTGCCGACCCGCTCGCCGGTCTTGTTGTTGTCGAGGATCCAGACGTAGGTGGCGATGCCGGTGTTGAAGAACATGTTGGTGGGCAGCGCGATGATCGCGTCCACCAGGTCCGCTTCGAGCAGCCAGCGGCGGATCTCGGATTCCCCCGAGCCGGCGCCGCCGGTGAACAGCGGCGAGCCGTTGAGCACGATCGCCGCCCGTCCGCCGGAGTTTGCCTTGCCGGCGACGGCGGGGCGCATCTTGGAGACCAGGTGTTGGGCGAACAGCAGCTGGCCGTCGCTGATCCGGGGCAGGCCGGCGTCGAAGCGTCCGCGCTTCGCCTCGTGCTCCTTGCGGACCACGGGCTCGGCGGCGCGCCAGTCCACCCCGTAGGGCGGATTCGACAGGCAATAGTCGAAGGTCTTGCCGGCGTGCAGGTCGTTGCGCAGCGTGTCGCCGAGCTTGATCGCGTCCACCGGTTGGCCCTGCCCGATCATGTCCGACTTGCAGATCGCGTACGACTCGTCGTTGAGTTCCTGTCCCGACAAGGTGACCTGCGCCTTCGGGTTCAGCTCGCGGATGCGCTCCTCGGCCACCGACAACATGCCGCCGGTGCCGGCCGTCGGGTCGTAGATCGTCCGCACCGCGCCCGACTGGGTGAGCATCTCCGCATCGGGGGCGAGCAGCAGGTCGACCATCAAGCGGATCGCGTCCCGGGGCGTGAAGTGCTCCCCGGCGGTCTCGTTCGAGGCCTCGGCGAACCGGCGGATCAGATCCTCGAACACCGACCCCATCGCGGCGTTCGAGACCGTGTCGGGGTGCATGTCGGCCTCGGCGAACTGCTGGGTCACCAGGTACAGCCGGTCGTTGTCCTCCAGTTTGGCGATCGTCTTGGCGAACGCGTACCGCTCGAAGATGTCGGCCACGTCGGCGGAGAACCCGGCGAGGTAGTCGGCCAGGTTCGGCGCCAGGTTCTCCGGGTCACCGAGCAACTTCTTCAGCGTGTGCGGGGAGCGGTTCCAGAAGTGCAGGCCATATTCCTTGCGGAGCTTCACCGCCAGGAAGTGCTCGTTCGTGGTGGCGGCGATCAACGGGGCGATGGCGTCGCGGTGGGGGTCCAGCACGCATTCCATCCGGCGCAGGATCGTGAACGGCAACACCACCGAGCCGTACTGGGCCGGGCGGTACACCCCGCGCAGCTGATCGGCGATCGACCAGACGAGGTTGCCGAGTTGGGTCATGACCTGCCTTCACGTTCGGGGGGTTGGGGGTTCCGGCGCGCGGCGATGCGGTCGGGGTTCTTCTTCACCCTAGAGCGCTCCGCGCTGGGCGCGGGTCATCTCGCCGGCCGACCCACCGGTTCCCGGCCCGCGAGACCGGAACCGGTCACCACCAGAAGTTGTCCTGCGCGGTGTAGGGCTGTTCGAGCGCGGCGATCTCGTCGTCGGTCAGGGTCACGTCGAGGGCTTCCACCGCGTCCTTCAGGTGGTGCGGCTTGGTGGCGCCCACGATGGGGCAGCTGACGGCCGGCTTGGTCAGCAGCCAGGCCAGCGCGATCTGGGCCATCGGCACCCCGCGATCCGCGGCGAGAACCTCGATCGCGTCGACGATCGCCCGGTCGGCGTCCCGGTCGAAGGCCTTCGCCACGTTGTCGGACGCGGAGCGCGCGGTCTGGGCGCCCCACGGCCGGGCCGCTCGTCCCTTGGCGAGGGGGGAGTACGGCGTCAGCCCCACCCCCTGGTCGAGGCAGAACGGGATCATGTCCCGCTCCTCTTCGCGCTTGAGCACGTTGTACTGGTCTTCCATGGCCACGAACCGCGTCCACCCGTTGAGCTCGGCGGCGTGCTGGAGTTTCGCGAACTGCCACGTCCCCATCGACGAAGCGCCCAGGTAGCGGACCTTGCCGGCCTTCACGATGTCGTGCAGCGCCTCGACGGTCTCCTCGACCGGCACCTCGTCGTCGAACCGGTGCAGGTAGTAGACGTCGATGTAGTCGGTGCCCAGTCGCGTCAGCGACGCGTCGACTTGTTCCAGGATCGCCTTGCGGGAGAGGCCACTGCCGCCGGGGCCGTCATGCATCCTGCCCCAGACCTTCGTGGCGAGGACGATGTCCTCCCGCCGCGAGAATCGGGTGATGGCCCGTCCGACGAACTCCTCCGACGTCCCGCCCTGGTAGGCGTTCGCGGTGTCCCAGAACGTCACGCCCAGCTCAACGGCCTGCTGGAAGAACTCCCCGGCCGCCTCCTCGTCGAGGGTCCACTGGTGCATCCCGGACGCCGCCCGGCCGTAACTCATGCACCCCAGACCGACCCGGCTCACCCGCAGCCCGCTGCCGCCCAGCCGTGCGTACTTCATGAGGCGAAGACGGCGTCGAGGGCTGCCCGCATCACCGCGGTGTCGGCGTCGACGCCCGTCCACAGCTTCACCGCCGCGGCACCCTGGTTGACCAACATCCCCAGGCCGTTCAGCGTCGTCGCGCCACGCTCGGCCGCCGTGGCCAGCATGCGGCTCACCGGGGGGTTCGGGACGACATCGGCCACCACCAGCCCCGGACGCAACGTGTCGACCGCCAGGTCCAGCATGGACGTGTCGGGGTGCATGCCCACCGACGTCGCGTTGATGAAGACGTCGACGTCGTCGGCCACGGCATAACCCGGCAGCAGCGGCTGACCGACCGCGGCCACGCCCGTCCCGGCTTCCACCGCCTTCGCGAGGGCGTCCGCCTGGGAGGCGTTGCGGTTGACGATGGCGATGGCTCCCGCCCCAGCCAGCGCCAGCTCGAAGGCGATGGCC
>JBAVKY010000219.1:0-2281 GCA_049688555.1 Propionicimonas sp. | reverse complement strand
GGCGGCCATGCGTTGGCCGAGTTCGGCGCCGGGGTCGGGGTCGTCGCCGAGGTTCACGGTCGGTTGCGGGTTGTGCGGGGTGCGCATCGTTGTCCTCCTGGTGGGCGCGGGTCAGGTCCGAGCGGTGGGTGTTCGGTGGCGGTAGCGGTTGTCCAGGCCGACGACGCGTTGCGCAGCCTCCTGGTCGCCCGCGGCTTGGGCCTGGGCGAGCAGCCGGCCAGCGGCCTCCCGCCACTGGATGGCGGCCTGCTGGTGGTCATCGAGGGCGGCGAGCAGTCGTGCCTCGTACTGCTTGGCGGCGGCCAACCAGGGCCCGAGGTCGGCGTCCAGGTAGTGCCCGGCGGCCCGTGCGTCGGCGCCCAGCTGGCGGCGTCGGGCCGCGTGGTCGGCGTGCACCGCGCGTGCCGTGCGCAGCGCCGCGGTGTGGGTCTTGATGTCGGCGGTGGTCAGCGCGATCGCGACGGCGGCGGTACCGACGTACTGGGCACCGCCGGGAGAGGTCAGGTACTTGGGGATGTGCGGCCGTGCGGAGAGCGAATCGGCCCACCGGTCGACGGCATCGCCGTGGGCGGTCATCGCGCCGGCCTCGGCGTCGTTCGCGGTGAGATCCTCGCCGATCTGGTCCAGGTAGCGGCGGGCGGTGTCGTAGTGGGCGTGCAGGGTGGCCAGGGCGGCGCGGACCTCGGCCGGTGGGGCGGGCACCCCGCCGGTGGCGGCGATGGCCGAGTACAGGTAGGCGGCGTCGGACCACACCCCGTGCCGGCCTTGGGAGCGTTCCACGGTCCAGGCGACCTGCCAGAACACGTCCCGCAGCCAGTACGCCAGGGCGGGGTCGGCGCCTGGGCCGGCGGCGATCAAAGCGTGGTCGGCGGCGATGACCCGTTCGATGAACTCCACGCCCCAGCCGGCGGCTGCCATCTCGGCCCGGTCGATCATGGCCTGTCCCTCCTGCTCGTCGACGATACGCAGCCCGCCTGACATGGCTTTGGCGTCGATGTGGGCGATCAGTGCCGGCCAGGTGCAGTCCGAGCCGAGCTGCCGCCCGGCGTACGCCTTGGGGTGGCGGGCGCCCCGGTCCGGTGGTGCCACGACACTCCAGCCGGTGACCTGGTCGGGGTTGTTCTGCGAGTGCCGCAGCCGCACCTGGTAGCCCTGCGCCTCGACCAGGGCGATCAGGTGCTCAGCGGAGATGGCCCGCGCCGCCGCGGACAACACTGCGGCGCGGGTGCGGCCCTGCCGGGTCCACATCCGGTCCCGGCCCTCCGCCCGGACCCGGTCCCACATCGGCTCGGTCATGCCAGCCGGTCGGGCGTACGGGGGGTCGGCCTTCGCGGTCGCGGCCATGTCGCCCCGGCGGCTGGGCCGGTCGGCGCGGATCCCCTCGGCCGGGGCGTTCGGGGAGGTGCGGCCCCGGCCGGGCACCAGCCCGTACTCCCGCTCGGCCCACCGGGCCGCGGCCTGCGCGGCGAACACGTCATTGTGGGTCGACGCGCGCCGCCCGTCCGGGCGGACCAGCACTGCCATGACGTGGATGTGGTCAGCGCCGGCCTCGTTGGTGCCGTGGCGCACGGCCACCCACGGCACCGGATCACCGGCCCCGTCGGGGTGCAGCCCGGTCTCGTGCAAGAGCCGCTGTGCGATCGCCTGCCATTGCGCGTCGGTGAGCATGCCGTCATCGGGATGCGCGGCCATCACCGTGTGCCAGACCAGGTTCCGGGCCTGGCCGGCGGCTTCGAGTGCGACCCCGGTGCAGGCCTCCCCGCCGATCCGGTTGCCCAGCTCGCGCAGGACCCGCCACGCCTTCTGGGGGTCGTCCCAGTCGACGGCGGTGCACTGCTGGGCCCACGCCCGGTTGCGGGCCGGATCCCAGCCGGCGACCACCATCGGGTCGGTGTGCCGGTTGCCTGCGCCGGTGGTCAGCTGGTCGCCCGGGCCGAGCAGGTAAGCCATCAGCTTGCGGGCCGACGCCCTGGTCGGACCGCCCTTGCGGGGCAGCACCTTCACAATCACGGCCCGCTCACCCCCCAACGCGCCGCCCAGCCGAGGGTGACGAACACCCCGGGGATCGCCGCCCTGACGTCAACGGCCACCTCCGCCGAGTCCCTGTCCGCCGAGGTTGTGTCCGCCGGGGCCGTATCCGTCGGGGCTCGTGCTGCGACGGCCTGCCGGATCAGCGCCTCGATCCGCGCCAGCTCGCCGACGATGGCGTCCCACTCGGCCGCCGTGATCTCCGTCGTCTCGTCGGCCACGAGCCCGGCGAGTCGTGCGGCGGCTGTCCGGG
>JBAVKY010000218.1:0-3444 GCA_049688555.1 Propionicimonas sp. | reverse complement strand
GAGAACCCGCGGACCTCGGAGGTCCGCGGGTTCTCACCAACTTCGTGCACCCGGTAGGAATCTGCCTGCTTGAGGGTGTTGATCAATCCCTCAGCCACGTCGGCGAACACGAGCTCGTAGCCGGCGTTACTCAACAGCAAACCGACGAAACCGCGCCCGATGTTGCCGGCTCCGAAGTGCACAGCTTTCATTATCCGTTCACCCTTCCGAAGGTATCGGCGATCTCCTGCTTCGAGGTGGCCCGCTCGAGCTTCGCGACTGCTTCACTGTCGAGGAAGACCTCGGCGATCTTGCTCAGCAGTTCCAGGTGCTCGTTGTTCGCCCCGGCGATGCCGATCACGAATCGGACGGGGTTCCCGTTCCATTCGATCGACTGCGGGTAGCGAACCACGGAAATCGCGGAGCGCTTGATCATCGACTTGGCTTCGTTGGTGCCGTGCGGAATCGCGAGCAGGTTGCCCATGTAGGTGGACACCGACTTCTCACGATCGTGCATGGAACCGACGTAGCCGCCGTCCACCGCGCCGGTGGAGACCAGCAATGCGCCAGCCTCGTCGATCGCCGAGTCGCGATCCCTGGCATCACCGGCGAGCACGATCGAGTCAAGAGACAGGATCGCGGCGTCGGAACCTGCTGCTGCCGCAGCCACGGGGGCTGCGGTTGCGACGGTCGCGGCAGCGACTGCTGCCGGGGCCACCGCTGCGGCAACAACTGCCGGAACTGTGGCCTGCTCAGCTTTTGGGGCGGCGTTGGCCGCCTTGACCATCTCAACGACCTCGTCGTACTTCGGGCTGGACATGAAGTTGTCCACCGAGACATGGACCGCCGACGGGGTCTTCTGCTTGGCGCGCTCGATCAAGTCCTGATGGCTCACCACGACTTCGTAGGAGTCGGTGAGGTTGGAGATGGCCTTGTTGACCACCTTGACGTCGAACCCCGCCGCCTGGATCTTCTTGCGAAGCACAGAGGCACCCATCGCCGAGGAACCCATGCCCGCGTCACACGCGAACACGATGTTCTTGATCGGGCCTGAGACAGCGGCCCCGGTCAGCATGCCGCTGATGGAGGACTTCTTGCCCTTCAGGGCCTCCATTTCAGCGGTGGCCGCCGACAGGTCACCCTCCGCCTGCTTGCCGATCTTGAGCAAAAGGGCCGCGGCCACCATCGTGACCGCCGCAGAAGCCAGCACCGCCAGGGTCACCCCGAGGTAGCTATCGGTGGCGGTCTGGGCGTACACGGCGATGATCGAACCCGGCGCAGCCGGAGCTCGCAGACCCACGCCGAACATCACATTGACGAAGACACCGGTCATGCCGCCGGCGATCATGGCGAGCACCAGGACCGGCTTCATCAGCACGTAGGGGAAGTAGATCTCGTGGATGCCACCGAAGAAGTGGATGATCGCAGCGCCGGGAGCCGAAGCCTTGGCGGCCCCTGTGCCGAAGAACATGTAGGCGAGCAGCAGGCCCAGACCGGGGCCGGGGTTCGCCTCGAGCAGGAACAGCACCGACTTGCCGGCCTCCACCACCTGCTGGGTTCCCAGCGGAGTGAGGATGCCGTGGTTGATGGCGTTGTTCAGGAACAGGATCTTTGCTGGCTCGATCAGGATCGAGGTCAACGGCAGCAGGCCTTGGTTAACCAGCCAACCGACCGCTGCGCCCGCGACGTCGGAGATCGCCGTCACGATCGGGCTCATGACGAAGAATCCGAAGACCGCAAGGATGCCGCCCCAGATGCCGGCGGAGAAGTTGTCGATCAACATCTCGAAGCCCGGCTTGACCTTGCCGTCCCAGATGGCGTCGATCTTCTTCATGCTCCAGCCACCGAGCGGACCCATGATCATGGCGCCCATGAACATCGGGATCGAGGTGCCGGTGATGACACCGATGGTGGCGATCGCTCCAACGACGCCGCCACGGTGGTCATAGAGCATCCGGCCGCCGGTGTAGCCGATCAGGATCGGCAGCAGGTAGGTGATGGTCGGGCCGACGATGCCGCCGCCATCGAACTCGCCCCAGCCACCAAGCGCGGCCACCCAGCCGTTTTCGGGTTGGGGAGAAATCAGGTTGATCCAGCCCACCTCGATGAAGATCGCGGTGATGAGGCCCCAGGCGATGAAGGCGCCGATGTTGGGGAGGACCATGTTGGAGAGGAAGGTGCCGAACTTCTGTACGGCGACCCGCGTCGAACCGGTCGACGGGGCTTGAGTCGTAGTCATATGACTCCTTGAGAGTGCAGTTGACACGCCGAGCTTCCAGGTGTCCCAGGGGCACCTTTGGCCTGGTCGCGGACGACCGCGAGGAGGTCGTCTCCCGGGCACTCTAGTCCGCTCCAGGGTCGTCGTTGCGCACCCGCAGCCGACTATGAGTTTGAATTCCTTTGAATCACGTTGTGAAACGAATCAGCTCGGCGTGGGGCTGAATCGTTACTCACGTCGTGTCGCAAGATTGCACCAATTCTCACAGGAAGTAGGTGCGCGATCCGATCTGCCGAAAGCGGCGAGTCCACCGCTCTGGCCGCCATCGCCTGCATGCTCGCAGCCAGGCTGGCCGCTTCGGGCGCTGCGATCCCCGCGGCCAACAGGGCGCCGCAGATCCCGGCCAGCACGTCGCCCGATCCGGCCTGGGCGGTCCAGCCCGGGCCCGGCACGGCAACCTGGACCGTCGTGCCCGGCGACGCCACGAACTGGGTGGCGCCTTTGAGGAGGACGGTTGCCCCGTGGCGGGAGCTGGCTGCCGTGACGGCCGCCACGGGATCGGCGACGACCTCGGCCCGGTCGCAGCCGAGCAGTCGCGACAATTCACCAGCGTGGGGGGTCAGCAGCACGTGCGACCCCAGCGTCCCCGTCGGGAGGTGCCGCAGTGCGTCGGCGTCCACCACCGAAGGCACACCCGAGTCGAGGGCTTGGGCGACCAGCCTTGCAGCGTGGGGACGTTCCCCCCACCCGCAGCCCAGCACGCGCGCCTGCAGCTGCCCTGCCCCGGGCACCACGCTCGGGAACTTGTCGATCACTCGTTGGGCCACGTGAGTGTCTCCGATGAGGCGGACCATGCCGGCACCGGCGCCGATCGCGCCAGCTGTCGCCAGCACCGCCGCCCCCGGGAAGCCCGGCGACCCGGCGTCGATCCCCACCACGCCGCGGGAGTACTTGTCCGACAGCGGGCCAGGGACGGGCCAGCCCGCCGCCACGTCTGGTGGCGTCCAGCACCACAGGTCGGGCGACGGCAACTCCAGCCCGATATCCACCAGGTCGACCCGGCCGCAAGCCGAACGGGCCGGTTCGACGACGTGGCACAGCTTGTGGCCACCGAAGGTCACCGTGACCGCCGCCGCGAACGCGACCGATTCGCCATCGGTGGTCGCTCCATCGAAGCCCGCCGGCCACGGCGGCTCGGAAGGCACCCCGGAGGGCAGGTCCACCGCCACCACCGGGACGCCCAGTGC
>JBAVKY010000217.1:0-2288 GCA_049688555.1 Propionicimonas sp. | reverse complement strand
GAACACCCCCGAGACATCGGCGCGTCTTGGCACCTCACTGCGCTAGCGTTCCTTAGTTCTGAGTTCTTTGGGGTTTGTCTTGAGTTCTCAGGCGGCCTTGGGTAGTCGGGCTCGGTCAACGTAGCTGTTCACATGGCGGTTGATGGTGGCCAGGGCTTCGCGTAGTTCCGGTGGTGCGGGTGCCCGGTTGGCTGCGGCCAGTGGGCGTAGGACCCGGTTGTGGACTTTGGTGTAGAACACGGCCACGCGGATGCCCTCGGCGGTGAGTTGGTAGGTGTTGGTGTGGGGTCGTCGTTGGATCAGGCCGTTGAGCCGCAGCCGCGAGAGGTCGTAGCTCATCTGGTTGACGCTGTATGGGGTGCCGAGCAGTTTGGTCACCTGGGCGCGGAGGCTCCGGTTGGTGAACCCGAGACTGTTCAGGGCCACGCATAGGGCGCCGAGCAGGGCCATGACCCGAGGATCGCCGAACCGAAGGGCTGGGGTCCTCCTACCGTCAGCGTCAACTGATGGCATCGCGATCCGCTCAAAGGCTGGACTCGCAAGGACACAGTCCTGCCCGGCACGCTCAGTATCGAGCAGCCGGCGGTTGATGTCACGGGCCTTGCCGGTGAGTTCGGGAAGGTTCCGGAGTCGCCGTTGGCAGCCAATATCGGTCGGGGAGTTGATCACGGTCTCGATCCGCAGCGCCCGACCGTCCTTGAGGTATTGCTTGATCCGGGAGTGCTTGAAGAACGCGTTCATGGTGACGTCGGTGCCGCGGGTGACGATCTTGGTCTTGGGTTGGCAGGCGATGATCGGGTGCCGGCCTGGGGGGTGCGGGCCGGTGAAGATCAACTCCACGCTCTCGGGACGCCCGACGTCCAGGTTGTCGGTGACCAGGGCCTCGAAGAACGCGCGGGCGTTTCGGGGGGCGTCGAACACGATGGTGCGGGACACCTCGACTTGGCGCATCGACAGTTCCCACCAGTACCCGCCCACCCGGTCACGCTCATCCAACGGCAACGGCAACAAGGCCATCCACCGGTCGAAGAACGCCTGGATCTGGGAGGGGCCGGCCCGGTCACAGATGCCCTGCAAGCCGACCGGGTCGTCGCAGGAAGCGAACCCGTTGGACAGCTCTGTGAACCCGATCCCGGCGTGGGTGGCCTGGCGTTTGGCCCATTCGTGGCCGTTGACCCAGACCCTGATCGGGTACGGGAAGTACGCGCACACCTTGATGAATCCTGGCCCGAAGTCGTCATCCCAGAGGTAGAAGTAGTAGTTGGTGACCCGCCGGTCGGCCTTGAAGAACGAGAAGGACGGCGCGCCGGTGCTGGTCTCCCGCTTGGCGGATGCGAACACGTTCTGGAACTCCTGGGCCACCCCAACCGCGACCACCGCGGACCGGCACGTCTTGGCCTGAGAGGCCATCAACGGGCGCATCAGGTCGATCTTGCGGTCGTCCTTGCCGAAGTGAACCACCGGGACACCCAAGGAGTCCGCGAAGTCCTTGACCGACTTGCGGAACCGGGTACCCAGCCTCTCCATCAGCGCGGGGGAAGGAATCGGGCAGCCCATGTGGTGGGTCATGAACGTCACGACCTGCCCGCCGACCTGCAGGTTCGGCACATACCCATTGAGGTAGATCCGGTCCATGCACTGGACATCCAGACAACCATGACCCGCGATCAACTCACCCACCGACACCAAGGCAGCCATACCCCTCAGAATGACCCCACCAGCCAGACCGAACCAGCCCCACGCTCGGCGGTCAGAGGCGGAGCCTCATTAGGTGGCTGGTGTGAAGCGGCCCGTTCCGGGGGTTGAGGGTTCGCCCTTCGGGTGCTGAGGCCCGCTCAGGGTCGTGGGTGGGTGTCGGTGTCGGGGTTGCGGATTGGCTCGGACTGGCTGGGAAGTCCGTTCTGGCGGACCGTGGTGGGCTCTGGCTGGCCGTTGCGGTGGCCGGGTCGGGCCGTCACCTGTGGTTCAGGCTGTTGTGGTGGCCCAGCCGTTGGTGGTCCAGCGGATTCCGAGGGTGGCGAGCCGGGCGATGTTGTGGGCTGCTGCGAGGAGGTTGAAGTCGGCTGCGACTTTGTCCTGGCCTCGCATCCGGGCGCGCCTTCCGCCGTGCTTGCGGCGCATCAGATGCCCGAGTTTGCGTTCAACCTTGGGCCGGGTCCCCCGGTAGTCCGCCCGCCAGGCCGGGTCCTGCTGGGTGGCCCGGGCCTGAGCCAGGCGCTGCTCGTAGCGCCCGACACTGATGGTGCGCCCACCAGCGGCCGTGGTGCATTGCTCGCGCAGTGGGCAGC
>JBAVKY010000216.1:0-6683 GCA_049688555.1 Propionicimonas sp. | reverse complement strand
GCGCGCCTTCGACTCGCTGACGCCGACCCGCCTACATGCCGACCGGGGCCCTTCAACCCCACCAGGTGCGGGGGGCTCGTACGTGACGGGCCCGTTCACGGTCCTGGTGCGAGCCGGGGCGGACTCTCCGACGGGACGAGGCTCGGGCTGTGGCGCAGTTACGCGGTCCAAAGGGTGTCGAGTGGTGCGGCGGTGATCCGGTCGCCGAACGGTGCTGCGGTTCGGCCGGTGTGGAGCAGGAGGCCGCCGACGAATCGGTTGCCGAGTTTGTCGCGGAGGGTCGTGAGGTGACGGGCATCGTGCCCGTTCACTGTTGCGGAGGCCTTCACTTCGACGCCCACGACGCGGCCGTCTCCGGTTTCGAGGACGAGGTCGACTTCTTCGGCCTGGTGCACTCGGTAGTGGCTGATCGTGGGACGGAGGTCGCTCCACTCGCGCTGGCGTCGAAGTTCGGTCGCTACGAAGGCCTCGAAGAGGTGACCGACTGGCCCGCCACTGACCCCTGGGCCGAGTGAGGCGGTCGTGGCATTCACCAAGCGTGCGGCCAGGCCGGTGTCGAGCAGCATTGCCTTGGGCCGCTGCACCACTCGCTTGGACACGTTCGTCGCCCAGGCGGGTACTCGTTGCACGAGGTAGAGGGTTTCGAGTAGGTCGATGAGCCGAGTGAGGGTGGTTGCTGGGATGCCGGATTCCTTCGCGATGTCGGCGATGTTCAGTTCGTCGGCGTTTCGCGCTGCGATCATCCGGAGCACGAACGGTAGATCGGCGAGCCTCCGGCCGTCTGCGATGTCGGGGGCGTCGCGCTCGACGATCCGGGTGAGGTAGCCGTCGAACCACCGGTCGCGGCTGCGTCCGGCTTTGAGTGCGACTGCTTCGGGGTACGAGCCCGCGGTGATCGCTTCCAGGTAGTCGGTCTTCGTCCGTGTGCTGCGGTGGTCGAGGAATCGGTCGCCGGCGAAGGCGCGGTCGATGAACTGTTCGACGTGCCCGGTCAGCTCGCCTTGGCTGAAGCCGTGGAGTTCGACTCCGACCGCGCGTCCGGCGAGGCTGTCCTGGACGGCCGGGAGGCGTAACAGATTCGCCGAACCAGTGACGAGAAACCGGCCTGGACGCGGATCCCGATCGACCGCCTGTTTCAGGGCGAGCACCAGTTCGGGGACGCGTTGCAGCTCGTCGATGGTCAGCAGGCCTTCCGGGTGTTGGTCGACGAACGTCTGCGGGTCGTCCGCGGCGGCGGCGCGCAGCAGCGGATCATCGAGCGAGACGAGTCGACCGCTGCGCTCGGTCGTGATCTGTTGCGCCAGGGTGGTCTTGCCGCTCTGGCGCGCGCCTTGGATCTCGACTATCCGGAAGTCGTCGATCGACTCCCGGACGACCGGGGCAAGGTGTCTGTCCAGCAGCGCTGCCATCCCCGAATCGTACTCTGTCATGGTGGTTTTTCAGGTTAGAAGTGGTGGATTATCGGGTATCTGGTGGCTGAATATCATCAGCCCTCGCCACGGATGGACCCGCTTGTCCACCGTCACCCGCGAACGAGTCGTTCCAGCGCTCCTCCGGCATGGCCGGAGCTTGCGGTGGTCTCCGACGCTGTTCGGGTGGGTCTGGGCGCGGGGTGATCGGGGTGGAGCCTCGGCTGCGCGAGGGCGTGGCGCAGGGTGCTCGTGCATTTGGTGCAGTCTCATTTCTAGTCTCAGTGCTCGCGTTCAGGTCGGTTCGGCGATGGTCGGACAGCTGCGAAACGCCTTCACGGCCAGGTGCGGTGGCGGGCGGACGGCTCGATGGACGCTTGGAAAGCGGGTTGGGTTCACGCCCTCACGAGTTCGAATCTCGTATCCTCCGCCAATTGACTAGGGGAAATGCCGGTCCTGCGGATCTCGCAGGGCCTGGCATTCCGTTGTGTGGTCTCAGTTCTGGTCTCAATTGGCTCCGACGAGGGTGTCGCTGCCGGGCTGCGCTGAACGCCCTCGGACTGCGGCGAACGGCTGGGGGCGCCCGAATCGCGATGGCGCCCGCTGCGAATGCGGGTTGGTCGGTGTCCGGGCGTGACCGTGGGTGGCCGTGAGGGGCTCGATGGTGTCCGGCGTGGGAACTTCGGGCGTTCGGCTCACGCGTTCGCCTGGGCGTCGCCGCCAATTGGGGTCGTGTGCGGGCCTCATCCAGCGCTGCGACGAGGTGTGACTCGCCGAGGCGGTGCGTAGCGTCCGGACCAGCCACGACACGGTTGTCTACGGCCTAGAGGTGGGGAGTAGAAGCGCGGCCTTGGCCAGATCGTTGGTCAGCGGCACGTGCTGTCCGTCGGGGTTGCGTCCGCAGCCGAAGTACTCCATCAGTTTGCAGGACGTGTCGTCAGTCATGGTGAATGCGTCAGCTTCGAGCACTCTGTTGATGCTGTCAGTGATCTCTTGCGTCGTCAGCTTCGCCAGCGCGTTCTGCAACGCCAGATCAGCGAGCTCATCGTCGGGTTCAATGCTGGCGTTATGCAACTCTCGCATTTGCTCCGCGATGAACGCGGCCGCAAGCAGGATCGACAGCAGACGCTCCTGCGCTTCCCTACTGCTCATCGGTGTCTTGGCGTCTTCGAGGACGGAGTCGACCTCGTCAGCGAAGCTGGTGTGCGTGTCGTCGTCCGTCACCGCCACTCGAACCGAGACGTCCACGCCAGATTCCCCGGACGTTGACCCGTCCTTCCACTTCGCCCGGATGGCCGGCAGCGCATCCTCGTTCCACCATCGCCTCACTCGCGGTGTGGCCTTGACTGCGACGAAGGTGACCATGGCACCTACCGCGAGGCCGATGGCCACAGGAATCACCCAGTCGGATGAAGGTTCGGCGCTGTCCTCATCCACTTCATCGGTCTCGTCATCAGAATCGGGATAGAAGGCGCCGTGATCGACGACTCCGGGCTCGCCGTCCTTGAAGAGCAGCCCACTCCAGCCACCATCGCCGGTCTTTCCCGGAGTCAAGTCGTCGTCGTACTCGAATTCACCGCGCACTCTCGCCACGCCATAACGGTATCGATGGGGCCGGTCGGGGATGCTCTTGCGCGTTCAGTGGCGAACGATTCTCCCGGACGGGTTTGGCGGCGTGAGGGCGCTGGCCACCGAAGGATTCGTCAGCTGCCTGTTGGGGGTGAACATCCTCCCGATCCCGAGGGCTGTGGTGTCCAGGTTGGCGGGCCCGGTGGGCGCTCGCGCGATCACCGGAGTGATCTTCAGTGCGGGCGGTCTGGGTGGTGCTGTTGCACTCGGCGCCGGCTTCGTGGTGGCTGCGCTACTTGCCGGCGCGGTCTCGACGACGAAGGCGATCGCCGCGGCCAGATCCTCGATCGCGTTCGGTGCCTGCAAACGGTGCTGTTCTGGTCTTTGGCAGCGAGCCAGCGCGAAGCCGCAGCGCGGGTTATCTTTAGGCATGGCGCCGGTTCGGCTAGTGATCGATGGTCACGCGATTGACGGCGAGCCTGGGACCTCCCTGTTGCAGGCTTGGGTGGCTGCTGGTCTGCCGCTGACCGAGAACGTGGGCTGTATGGGGCAGGGTGTCTGCGGCGCGTGCCGGGTGCTGGTGCGCCGCCCCGGGGAACGGCTGGCTCAGACGGGGTTGGCGTGCGAGACCATCGTTGAGGACGGCATGCAGGTGGCGTTCATCAACCTTTCCCGCGGTTCTCGCCCGCACCCGTACGATCTGCACGCCCTCGGTGACAGCTGGGACGCCATCGCCCGCATCGACGAGTTGTTCCCCGAGGCCAAGCGCTGCCGCCACTGCAGTGGTTGCGACTCGGCCTGCCCGAAGGGCATCCAGGTTCAGCAGATGGTGAACCTGGCGGCGGTCGGGCAGACCTACGCCGCCGCCGAACTGTTCGACGACTGCGTGCAGTGCAACCTTTGCGTGGCCGCCTGCCCGGAGCACATCGATCCCGCGCACCTGGGGCAATTGGTGCGCCGGATGACCGCGGCGATGACCCTGCGGCCGTCGGATCTGATCATGCGGTTGCATGAGCTTGAGGCTGGCGAGCATCCCATCGACCTCGATGCTCCCGGTGCGATGCCGCCGACCCGCGACGCCGAGGAGGCCCAATGAGCACCGGCATCGGCTACGAACAGGCACTGGCGACGTGGCGGCAGACCGCACCGGCCGAGTCGCGGCGACTCGACCTGCCGGTGACGGAACTGTTGCAGAGGTTCCACCCGGACCGTAAGCGTGGCGCGCGCAGCAAACTGGTGATCGGTCCCAACGCGGGGGAGGCCTGCCCGAGCGCCCTGACCCGGCTGCTGCAGTCGGATTCGTTGCTGCAGGACGTGGACATCGCCGGAGCCCCCACGCTGGAGGCTGACGTGCTGGTGATCGGTGGCGGCGGAGCCGGGTGTGTCGCTGCGCTGACTGCGGCCCGCGCCGGTGCGCGGGTGCTGTTGGTCACCAAGCTGGGTTTGGGTGACAGCAACACGGTGATGGCCGAGGGAGGCATCCAGGCTGCGGTCGGTGCCGACGACAGCCTGCAGCGGCACTTCGAGGACACTCTGCGGGCCGGGCATTTCACTGCCGACAAGGAACTGGTGGCCGCCTTGGTCTCGGGTGGCCCGTCGGCGATCCGCTGGCTGATTCGGGAAGGTATGAACTTCGACTTGGCCGAGGGCAGCCAGCGAATGGGCGGGACGCTGCGGCGCAAGACCCCCGGCGGGGCCAGTGCGGCCCGGCTGCTGTCCTACCGCGACTTCACCGGCCTGGAACTGATGCGCGCGGTTCGTGAGGGCACGCTCTTGCAGTCCAATATTCGGATCTTGGAACGCCATCCGGCACTGGAGTTGCTGAGCGACGATCGCGGCCGTTGCGCCGGGGCCGTGCTGCATGACTTGGCTCGTGGCCAGGCGGTGGTGGCGCGGAGCGCGGCCACGGTGCTGACCACCGGCGGTTCGGGCCGGCTGCACCTGGCCGGCTTCCCGACGTCCAACCACTACGGCGCGACTGCGGACGGCTTGGTACTGGCGTATCGGCTGGGTGCCCGGCTCCGTGACGTGGGCAGTTTCCAATACCATCCGAGCGGCATCGCCTGGCCCGGGCTGCTGGAAGGCCAACTGGTCAGCGAGGCGACCCGCTCTTCAGGCGCCTTCCTGGTCAACGGGCTGGGGCAGCGCTTCGTGGACGAGTTGCAGCCCCGCGACATCGTCGCCTCGGCCATCCTGCGGGAGATCGCCGAAGACCGGGGGGTGGTGCGAGACGGCAAGGTTGGTGTTTTCCTGGACACTCCCAGCCTGGAGCGGGCCAACCCGGGGATCCTCGCCCGCGAGCTGGTCACGCTGCGCCACCTGGCGCAGCGGGCCGGCTTCGACCCCGCCGAGGAACCGTTCCTGGTCCGGCCCACTCTCCACTATCAGAACGGCGGAGTGCAGATCAACGCGGAGGGCCACACCAAAGTCCCGGGCCTTCTGGCGGCCGGGGAGGTCACCGGGGGACTGCACGGGCGCAACCGGATGATGGGCAACGCCCTGCTTGAGCTGGTCGTGTTCGGACGGCTGGCCGGGGCCAGCGCGGCCGCGGACGCTAGGCGCGAGCGGCCCCGAAACGTCGGGCTCACTCACCTGGCCGATTGGCGGCGCGCGATGGAGGGCCATCGACTGCCGCTGGATCGCAAGGCGCCGCTGCTGTTCCCGTCCTACGGCAACTTCGACCCGGTACGCGACCGCCGGAGGGGCGCATGAATGACGTGCTGACCGCTCGCGAGATCCAGGTCGTCGCCGACCTGCCCGCCTGGTTCGCCGTCGGCGGCGGCGAGGGGCTGCGGAAAGCGCTGGCCGATCCGGACGCGATCGTGCCGACCATCGAAGCCGCGGGTTTGCGCGGACTTGGCGGCGCAGGCTTCCCCACCCACCGCAAGTGGGCGGCGGTGGCAGCCCAGCCGCCCAGCCCGGAGGGCGGTGGCAAGTGGATCGTGTGCAACGGCAACGAGGACGAGCCCGGCACGTTCAAGGATCGCTTCCTGCTCTCGCGGACTCCGCATCAGGTGATCGAGGGCGCGCTGATCGCTGCGGTGGCGGTGCGAGCCAACCACATCGCGCTGTATGTCAATCCGCGCGAGGACCAGTCGGTCGTGGCGCTGCGGCTGTCCTCGATCGCGTGGGACGCGCACCCATTGCTGGAGCAGGTTTCGGCGTTGGTGGGCGCGCCGGTGCAACTGCATGTGTGCGAGAGTTCCGGGCTGTACGTCGGCGGTGAGGAGACCGCAGCGGTGGCCAATGTGATGGGCGGATTCCCGTTCCCCTCGCTGAAGCCGCCTTACCCGGCAGAACGGGGCGTCAACGGCGCGCCGACCTTGCTGAACAATGTCGAGACCCTCGCCCACGTCACCCATATCCTCCGCCACGGCGCCGAGTGGTATCGCGAGCTGGGCCTCGGGGGTGCGGTCGGCATGAAGCTGTACTCGTTGTCTGGTGACGTGCTGCGGCCGGGCCTGCACGAGCTGCCCATGGGCACGTCACTGCGCGAGCTGGTGTTCGGCTGCGGCGGCGGAATGCTGGCCGGTAAGGGGTTCAAGGCGGTGTTCACCGGAGGGCCGTCGAACACCTTGTTGACCGACCGTGACCTGGACATAGCGCTGGATTTTGACAGCCTGGCCGCCCGCGGGTCCCGGCTCGGCACCGGCGCGATGATCGTGGTCGGAGAGGGCACCAGCATCCTACGCAAGACCGCCGAGT
>JBAVKY010000215.1:0-1992 GCA_049688555.1 Propionicimonas sp. | reverse complement strand
GCCGGTCGAGTCGCCATGGCGTCCAACTTGTCCTTCGGTTCCGGTGTCGTCGTCATCAGGTCCGCACAGGCCCACCTGACCCGCGTCGGCACCCTTTCGGGTCGGGCACCAGCCCTATCCGGCCAGTTGTACGAGACGAGCCGGCGGAGGGCCGGCCATCGTTGTCCCGGCTTCCTGCCGCCTTTCGGCCACCGGCGTTCGCTTCTCGGGTCATCCTGTCCCGCCAGGGGATTGGGCCTTCCTCACGGTCGGCTGACCGGACCCACCTTCGGGCCCGGACCCTGACGGGGTTTCCACGTTCCGCGCATGCGAGATGCGGCCGGGATGGGTGCCTCCTGTACCCCGAGGGCGGCGGTGCCCACCCGGCCGACAAGAAATCCCCGACCGGCGCCTGCCGCTCTTCCACGGCCCAGCCCCTACACCCCGCTCCAACAACCCATCAGCGGGGCTCACGCATAACGAGACATCAACGGAGGTTCACGCGATTCACCCGTCCGGCCTTGCCCTGGCCTGTAGCCCCCGGATGGAACAGGAGCCCTCGGGCTTGAACCCTGAGCTTCGCACCCCGCCGTTACCAGCGACGCACGTCAGAGCGGGCACGGGCCACCGAGCACTGGCCCGGAACTACGCCACCGACGAAAGTCGGCCCTCCTGCCTGCGAGTTCACTCGCCCTGCGCGACCTCGTGTCGCAACTTCTTCTTCGTGTCGACACTGATCACCGGGCAGCCGGCGGCCAGGTGCTCGGCGGCCTGGGCGTTGAGGTAGGCGAACTGGTCATCCCGGTCGACGTGGCGGGCGCCCTCGACCTGCTTGGCGTTGGCCTGCAGGCTGAACCCGGCCTCGTGCAGCAGGTTGGCCACCGTCCACGCCGACACCGGGTGCCCGACCCGGGTCAGCTCCGCGGCCAGCGTGCGGGTGGACTTCGTCGTCCACCGCAGCGGCGACTCCGGGTCCCCCCGTTCCTGCGGCTCGACCAGTCCCAGCAGCGCGTCCAGCAGGCCGGGATCGACCACGGTCTGGGCCTTCCGCCCGCCCCCGGCCCGGCGGGTCCGACCCAGCGGGGCTTCCCCGGACTCCAGCTCGGCCACTCCCTTGGACACCGTCACGGTGCTCACCCCGGCGGCCTCGGCCACCACCTTGATCCCCCCGTGGCCGAGCAGCCGGGCCTGGGCACCCATCAGCAGCCGGCGCTGCCGCTCATCCAGATGCGGCAGCACCGAGGCGAACAGCCCCGCCAGATCCCCCGCGACCTCCGCGTCGACCGCCATAGAACAACACTACTGTCGAAACCACGAAACGCACGGTTATTTACTGGCGATCCCTTACTTCAGGTGGGGGTGGGTGAGTCCGCTGGCGATGAGCAGCATGCGGAGCCGGTAGTTGTCTCTCTGTTGGTGAAGCCTCTATCGGTTAACCGGCCCTGGCGGTCGGGACTCGCCGGAGTGGCTGTCGGTGGCGCGCGTCCCGAAACCCGGAGGGTGCAGTCGCATTTCACCCCAGATCGAGCACCGCCTGTTCAGCCACATCTCGATGAACTGGCGCGGCCGACCGCTGACCGGCCACCAGGTCATCGTCGACCTGATCGCCGCGACCACCACCCGCACCGGGCTGACCGTCCACGCCGAACTCGACCCCGGCACCTACCCCACCGGCATCAAGATCGCCGACCAGCAGATGGCCGCCCTGCCGATCACCCGCCACGACTTCCACGGCGAATGGAACTACACCCTCCAACCCGCCCCAACACCGTAAGAGCGTGTTGATTACTGGCAGGCCCTAACCCGGGTTCGACACTTGCTAGGTAGGTGGGATCGCGGGTTTGCCGATGGGGTGGGCGTTTCCGGGCTTTCGGGCCGCCGCGGGAGTGTATCTATGGGGTGGTCTCGGGGCTGGGGGTGGGCTGGAAGGTGTGGATCACGGGTGGTGGGCTGACCTGGCAGTTGGTGTAGATGGCGTTCTGGTCGTCGTCGATCTCGGTGCGCTGGGCGACG
>JBAVKY010000214.1:0-3405 GCA_049688555.1 Propionicimonas sp. | reverse complement strand
TCGGCCGAGTCCGACGAGGTGACCCCGAACGTGCTGCCTGATGCCCCGACCGGGGTGACCGCCGTCCCGGGGGACACGCACGCAGCCGTGTCCTGGCAAGAGCCCACGCCCAACGGCGGCAGCTCCGTCGTGGGTTACGCGGTGACGTCGAGCCCGGGCGGCCAGACGTGCACCACGACCAGTGACACCTCCTGCACGGTCGGCGGCCTGGACAACGGAACCGCCTACTCGTTCACCGTCGTTGCCCGCAACCAGATGGGTGACGGTGCCGCTTCCCCGCCTTCGGAATCGGTCATCCCGGGCACGGTTCCCGGCGCTCCGACGGGCGTCGAGGCGGTCGCTGGGAACGGCAGTTCCACAGTCGGCTGGTCTGCGCCGGAAAGTGACGGGGGCTCGCCGATCACCGGCTACACGGTGGCTTCGACGCCTGGATCCGCATCCTGCACCGTGTCCTCTGGAACTTCTTGCGTCGTGATGGGGCTCACCAACGGCACCGCGTACGTCTTCCGAGTCTCAGCCAGCAATGCCCTCGGCACCTCGGAGTCATCAGCGCCCTCTGACTCGGTGACGCCGGTCACGGTGCCGGACACCCCGACCGGGGTGGTAGTCGCCGCGGGCAACGCCTCGGTGGATGTCAGCTGGGAGCCGAGCGGAGGCGACGGGGGGTCTCCCGTCAGTGGGTACACCGTGACCGCCCGGCCGGGCGATCGAACGTGCACGACGAGCGGCGCGACGTCCTGCACGGTGAACGAACTGGTCAACGGTCTGGCGTACGCGTTCACTGTGACAGCGGTCAACGCGGCCGGTTCGTCAACGCCCTCGTGGCCCACTGCAGAAGTCACTCCACGCACGGTGCCCGGAGCGCCGGATCTGGTCACGGCCGTCCCGGGTGACGGCAGCGCGGCCGTGGCCTGGGCGGCGCCGGCCTCCGACGGAGGCGCGCCGATCACCGGGTACACGGTGACCGCGACGCCGGACGGCGGGAGCTGCTCGACTACAAGCGACACCTCGTGCACGGTGAGCGGATTGGCGAACGGCACGTCCTACTCGTTCACCGTGGTGGCCGGCAATGTGGCCGGCACCTCCGCACAGTCGGAGCCATCTGACGAGGTCACGCCGCGGACTGTGCCTGGCGCCCCGACCGGGGTGAGCGCCGCTGCGGGCAACGCCTCGGCGGATGTGACCTGGACCCCGCCGGTGTCGGACGGGGGTGCGCCGATCACCGGATACGCAGCGATCGCGAGCCCTGGTGGCATGACGTGCACGACGACCGGCGACACCTCCTGCACGGTCGGGGACCTGGAGAACGGCGCTACGTACGCATTCAGGGTCGTGGCCTTCAACGTGGCTGGTCCCTCCGCGGAGTCCGAGCCGTCGGATGAGGCTCGCCCGCGGACCGTGCCAGACGCCCCGACCGGGGTGACCGCAACTGCCTCGGACGGTTCAGCTGTCGTGATCTGGGCGGCTCCTGCCGCGGACGGCGGGTCGCCGATCACCGGTTACACCGTGACTGCCAGGCCAGGCGGCCAGACGTGCACCACGACAGGTGAGACCTCCTGCGCGGTCAGCGGTTTGGAGAATGGCAAGGCCTATGCGTTCACGGTCGTGTCGCGGAACGTTGCTGGCCACTCGGCGGCGTCCGAGCTCTCAGGACATGTGACTCCGTGCACGGTCCCGGATGCCCCGACCGACGTGCGAGCCGCTCCCGGTGGCTCGTCGGCGGAGGTCTCCTGGAGCGCGCCGGCCTCCGATGGGGGCTCGCCGATCACCGCGTACACGGTGACCGCGAGCCCTAGTGGGAGCACATGCACGTCCACAGGTGACACGTCGTGCACAGTCACCGGCTTGGAGAACGGCACGGCCTACGCGTTCACGGTCGTTGCTGCGAACGCGGTCGGCACCTCGGTCGAGTCGAGGGCGTCGGATCAGGTCACCCCGCGGACCGTGCCGGATCCCCCGACCGGCATGCGAGCCACCCCAGCTGATTCCTCGGTCGAGGTCTCCTGGACCCCGCCGACCTCCAACGGTGGGAGCCCCATCACCAAGTACACGGTGACCGCAACGCCCGGCGGCCGCACCTGCAGCAGCGGAGCCGATTCCACCTCCTGCACGGTCAGCGGCCTGAGGAATGGCACGGTCTACGCGTTCACGACCGTTGCCGAGAACGTGGCTGGCGCCTCCGTCGAGTCGCGGCCGTCAGATGAGGCAACCCCGCGCACCGTGCCCGGCTCGCCGACCGGTGTGAGCGCCGTCGCGGGCAACGCCTCCGTTGCCGTGAAGTGGAAGGTACCGGCTGCGGACGGTGGTGTGCCGATCACTGGATACACGGCTACGGCGAGCGCCGGCGGCAGGACATGCACCACCACCCAGGGCACGTCCTGCACGGTCACGGGTCTGGCGAATGGGACAGCGTACACATTCACCGTGCTGGCCCTGAATGCGGCGGGACGCTCGGCGCAGTCCGAGCCGTCGGTCCGGGTCACTCCGCGGACCGTGCCGGGTGCCCCGACCGGGGTGAGCGCCAAGGCGTCGAACGCCTCCTCGGCAGTCAGGTGGGTTGCGCCAGCCAGGAATGGCGGGTCGGTGATCACGGCGTACACGGTGAAGGCGGCACCCGGCGGGACGACATGCACCACGGCGGGCGCGACCTCGTGCACGATGACGGGCCTGCGGAACGGCACGTCCTACACCTTCACCGCTCGGGCCAAGAACGCTGCAGGGACAGGCGCTGCGTCGGCTGCTTCCGCAGTTGTGACACCTACCGCTCCAACCGTGAAGGTCCGAGTCTCGACGGATCCGGCCAAGGACAAGCTGCAGGTGAACGTTGATCCGAACAAGGGCTCCGGCTACTGGACGTTCAAGGTGCAGAAGAAGAGCCGGACCGGGACTTGGACGACGCTGTCGACGACGCACAGGACGGGGGGCGACTGGGAGACCAAGACGCTGGACCTCCCAGCGGGCACGTACCGCGTCGTCGTTGCGCCCAAGTACAGCCACGCAGGAGCGACGTCCGCGGCTGTGGCGCTGGCCAAGTAGCGGCGGCGCCCCGGACCGCCGGCGCGCCGAGCCAGACTCGCGGGTGATCTGTGCCCCGCAGAGCAGCCGTCGTGACGCTGGCCACGAGGCGGCATTGGGCGCAGGGCGAGGTTCGACGGGATCTGTGCCCACATCGAGGCCGTCCAAGATGGTCCGCAGCCAGCGGCCCCTTGGACAAGATCCGCGGTGCGGATTGGGCTGCCTGCCGAGTTGGCCCGCCGCGTGCCCGTGCGTCTCGTTGAGACCCGAGTTGGCTCATTCGTTTAGTGCGTGAACTTGTGCCCGGCCAGGGCGTCGAGGATGGTCTGCTGGTCGGTGGGGATCGTGGGTGGGAAGGTCTGGCTGGTGCCGTTGATCGCGAGGGTCGCT
>JBAVKY010000213.1:0-6092 GCA_049688555.1 Propionicimonas sp. | reverse complement strand
GTGCCGCCCTCGGATTCGGGGAAGTCGATGCCAGCCACCAACAACACGTTGGAGGTGAACATTTCTCGTCCGCCGAAGTCACGGCGGGCGCCCAGGCAGGCCAGGAACACCTTCGGCTTCTCTTCGGCGGCGCCGGCGCGGTCGCGCAACGCCTCGAAGACTTCGGAGTCGCGCACTGGCTTCAGCCCGGTGGCCGCCGAGGCCGGACGGGCCTTGATCGGCAACGGTTGCTCGTCCTTCAGCGGGAACATGCTCACGCCGGTGATGGGCTGCTTGCGACTGGCGAGCCGCTTGGTGCGCTCGGCGGTGGTGGCGGCGATCTTCTGAGCGACGAGCCCGGAGGCCAGCGCGGCAACCATGCCACCAGCTGCCTCGATGGCCTGGAACTCGTTCCAGGACTGGCCGGCCAGCTGGTCGGTCAGCGTCTCGACGTACCAGGAGCCGCCCGCGGGATCGTTGACCCGACCGACGTTGGATTCCTCGGCGGCGACCAGCTGGATGTTGCGCGCCATACGCCGGCTGAAACTGTCCGGGAGACCCTGGGCAGTGTCGAACGGCAGGCACGTGATGGCTTCGGCGCCACCAACGGCGGCCGAGAACGTGGCGATCGTGTCGCGCAGCAGGTTGACCCAAGGATCGTCGCGGGTCACCATACGCAACGAGGTGACGGCGTGTTGCATGGCACCACGGGCCGCTTCGGGGACGCCGGAGACCTCGCCGACCCGCGCCCACAGGCGTCGGAGCGCACGCAGCCGGGCGATGGTGAGGAACTCGTCGGCACTGGCGCTCACCCGGAACTCGATCTGAGCGAAGGCGGCCGCAGCGTCCACACCGGCGGCTTCGAGGTCGCGCAGGTAGGCGACGCCGGTCGCGATGGCGAAGGCAAGCTGGTCGACGTCGCCGGCGCCGGCGTTGTCGTAGGGCAGCACGTCAACGGTGAGCGCGCGGACGCCGGGCAATTCGGCGAGCACGGCCTTGACCCATTCGGCATGCGGGGTGAGATCGGGAGCTGTCCCGGTGACCGCGGCCAGAGCAAGGGCATCGAGTCCCAGGTTGCCCCGCGCCAGGGCGGCGCCGGCGTCCTTGAAGTAGGAGACCAATGCCTTGGCGGCGGCGACCTGGTCATCGGAGCTGCTGACGACGATGGGCGCCAACGAGGGATTGACCCCGGCCAGGGCTGCGGCGACCTGGTCGGCGGGGATAGCGTCCGCCCCGACGCGCAGCCACACCGATGTGGCACCGCGTTCGAGGTCAGCGAGGACCTCGGCGTTGGTGAAGGCGATATCAGGGTCTTCGTGGAGCGCCCGAACATCCCACGCGGACATCTCACCGGACTTGACGGTGGCGCCCCGGGTGAAGGGCATCGCACCGGGAAGGCCCAGCGGATCAGCCGCTTCGGTGTAGAGGGGTTCGATGGTCAGGCCGTCTACGGTCACGGTGCGCAACCGCTTCATGGCCTGATCGATGGACAGTTCCTTGCCTTCGGGACGTCGCCTGTTGAGGACCTTGAGGACCTCGGCCTCCCACTGTGCGCGGGTCGGGGCAGCGAAATCGCCGGCAAGCAGTAAAGGCGTGTCGGTCATGGTTTTCACCCTATCCCCGCGAACCCTGTCCCCGCGTGTGGTCTGACCAAATAGGGGACGTCAGCTCACCTGACGGACCAGGGCTTCGGCCGAGCCGACCATAGTGGCGGTCTCACGCTCCCACTCGGGCTCCTGGCCACGGAAGGGACCCGTAGCCAAGGAGATGATCACGGCGGCGGCACGAAGGCGCAGTTGGGTGGGATCGACCCGGCTGTCGAACACCGGGACCCAGGCGCGGATCAGCTGGTGGATCCTTGCCTCCTGAGCCGGGTTCATGCGCTGGATGGTGGACAGGTGAGCGACCAAACAGGCGAGGTCATCGACCCGATGACCCGGGCCGACGGTGTCCACGTCCAACATCCCGACGATTCGTCCCCCGGCCACGTGGATCTGACCTTCGTGGAAGTCACCATGCGTGGGCTCATTGCCCGGAGGCAGGGACGCCAGCCCCTGGCTGATCAGGTTCGTCAACCAGCCCAGCTTGGGTGCCAGGGAGGGCATCGCCTGGGTCACCATGCCGGCGTAATGCGCCACCGCGTCGCTCCACGGCGGGCGGCGCTCGAGTTGCAGCACGCTGGCGGGCAAGGCGTCGAGCAATCCGATCAGGTCCTCGGCGCGGCACGGATCCGTGGGGTCGAAAACCGCGCGGGCCAGCGGGACGCCGCCGAGTTCCCGGAGGATCAGCAGATCATCGGGCGTCGTGGCGGCCACCGGGGGTATCGGAACCCCCGCGGCGCGCAGCAGGTCGTGGCGGTGGACGACATCGGTGAACAGCCGTTCCCGCAGCACCTTGACGTAGATGACCTCACCGCCGACGGTGTCGGTCACCTTCACCACCGCGCGACGCCGGGGACGGTACCCGATCATCTGCAGGCTCAGCTGCGAGGGCACCACCGGCTGGGCGAAGATGCGCTGCGCGTTACAGATCTCCGCCATCGACTCGGCGTAGGCGGCCCGCGCGAGTCCCGGCAGGTCCGGATCCTGCGGATACAGCCACACCGCGACCTCGCGGTCCCCGTCGGCGAAGATCTCGGCCGCGGCATCGCTGGCGACCGGCCCGGAGGCGCGGGCACTGACGCCGAGCAATTCGTCGCGACGCCCGTAGGGCCAGTCGACGACAGCCGAGTAGGTGGCCGTCGTCGAGTGCGGCGGATTCGCGTCGATGTGATCCAGCGTCCAATCGACCAGCGTTCCCCCGGCGTGCTGAACCGCCGCGGTCAGCAGGGAACCGACCTCGGGCGAGGTGAGCAGCACCGAGCCGTCCGGGTCCTGCAGTGTCACGTTGACCTCCGCGTTGGGGCTGTCAGCAGACTACTGGCCCGGATCGCCCGATCCGAGGTTCGTGAGCCGAACCCGCGCGGCGCGTCGTCCGTCCAGCTCGGTGACTCGCAGTTCAAAGCGGGTTGGCTCCCCCGCGGCCCCTTCCACCGGCAGCAGGGTGAGCACGCCGTGATCGTCCAGGGTGGGCAGCGCGCGCAGTTGCGCCATCAGGCAACCGGCGACCGTGTCGTAGGGGCCCTCCGGTAGCAGGTACCCGAACTCGTCGGCGAAATCGCCCAGCGTCATCAGGCCATCGAGATCGACCGACGAGTCGGTATTGGGCAACCTGGGGAGGTTCTCGGCGTCGAACTCGTCGGTGATGTCCCCGATCAGTTCCTCGACCAGGTCCTCGATCGTCACGATGCCGGCCGTTCCCCCATACTCGTCGCGGACGATCGCCAAGTGGTTGTTCGTCTGGCGCATTTCGGAGAGTGCCCGCAGGATCTTCATGCTCTGCGGCAGGCTTTGCACCGGCCGGACGAGCTGGCTGATCGGGGCGTTCCGTTGCACCGGGTCGAGCTCCAGCAGGTCGCGGATGTGGAGGAAGCCCAGCACGTCGTCGGAGTCCTGCCCGACCACCGGGTAGCGGCTGTGCGCGCCGCCTTGCACCTCGCGAAGCGCCTTGTAGGCGGGCAGGTCACCGTCCAGGAAGTCCACCTCGGTGCGGGGCAACATCGCCTCGCGCAGGCTCACGTCACCAGCGGTGAAGACCTCGTCGACGATCTGGCGCTCCTCGTCACCGAGGGTGGTGCTCGAACCGACCATGGTACGGAGTTCCTCGTCGGTCACCTCCTCGCGGCCGGCCGTCGGATCACCGCCCAACACCCGCACCAGGGCGTTCGTCGACACTCCCAGGAACCAGATCACCGGCTTGGCGACCCGGGCGATAGCGCTGATCAGCGGCGCCAGCGCCATCGCGAAACTCTCAGCTCGCTGCATCGCCAGACGCTTGGCGGCCAGTTCGCCGATCACGATCGAGAAGTAGGAGATCACGACGGTGATCAGCACCAGGGCCACGGGGCTGGCCACGCCCCGCGGCATCCCCCAACCGACCATCACCTCGGCCAGGGCATCCGACAGCAGGGCGCCACCGAAGGCAGCGGACAAGAACCCCGACAGCGTGACTCCGATCTGGCCCGCGGAGAGGAAGCGATTCGGATCGGCACTGAGCTGGGCAACCGTCTGGCCACGCTTGCCGCGAGTGGCGAGCTGGCGCACCTGCCCCTCCCGCAGCGTGATGAGTGCCATCTCCGCCGCTGCGAACACGCCTCCGATCAGGATGAACACGAAGACCAGCACGATGTTGCCGATGATGCTGTCCATCACGCTCCCGTCCCTGTCGGCCTGGCAGACCGGACTGCACCGGTAGGTGCGCATTCTAGCCTTCCCGCCCGGTGCGGCCTCGGCTGCTAGCCTCGGTGGCATGGGGACTCAGGGCGGCTTCAGCTTCGCCCGAGGTAACCTCACCAAGCTGCTGGCGGCACCGCGCTACCTGATTGGTGCGCTGCGCGGGCGTCTGACCCAGCGCGACCCTGGCCTGTGGGTGATCGGCAGCGCGTTCGGTCCCTGCGACGGCGCGCTGGCCTTCGCTCGGGCCTCCCGCACGCTGCCCGTCCCGCCCCGTTTGGTGTGGCTTGCCGGCTCCGTCACCGAGGCTGCGGCCGCCCGAGCGGCCGGCTTCGACACCGTGCTGGACCGGGACGGCGAGGAGGGCCTGGCGGCCACCCTGCACGCCGGCCTGGTGGCCGTGACCCACGGTTTTGGAGACGTGAACCGCTATGGCATCACCGGCGCGGTCGTCGTTCAGTTGTGGCACGGCGCGCCGTTGAAGAAGCTGCACGCCGACTCCCCCGCCGTGACCCACGCCGGCAGGATGGGACGCCTCCCAGGGATGGCACGGTTGCTGACGTGGGCCTACCGCCGAGGCACCCGCCAGATTTCACTGTTCCCGGTCTCATCGCCGTTCTTCGTCCCGTTTCTGTGCAGCGCATTCGATCTGGGACCTGATCGGGTGCAGGTACTCGGTGAGCCGCGCACGGACGCCCTGTTCACTGGCACCGAATCCGAGCGCATCGCGGCCTCCCGACGGTTGCTCGAATCCCGGCTCGGGCCGCTGGGAAGCTCCCGGGTGCTGCTGTACGCGCCCACCTGGCGGGACGGGGATCCTGACCCGTCCATTCCCACCACTGCCCAGTGGCAACGGATCGACGCCTTCGGCGCCGAGTTCGATTGCGTGCTGGTCGTGCGGCCCCACCCGCTGGGGGTCGGCGCCTACACCCACACCAGCGAACAGGTGCGCCTACTGCCGGCCTCGCTCCAGGCGGAGTCGATGCCGTTGCTGTGGGGCGTGGACGCGCTGATCACCGACTACTCCTCGATGCTGGTCGATTACGCCGTCACCAAACGTCCGATCGTGTTGCTGGCCCCCGACCTGGACCACTATCGGGACACCCGCGGCCTGTACGTCGATTACGGCTGGCTCTCCAACGGGCGCTGGCACACCTCCTGGGATGAGGTCGTGTCAGAGCTGCGGGCACTGTTCACCGACGCTGAGCACCGCGTGGCGACCGAGGCGCACAGCAGCGATCTGGCAGCCCGATTCCATGCGTTCGACGACGGCCACAATGCGCAGCGCGTCTGCGAAGCGGCCGCCACCCTGGTGGCCGAGCACTTCAGCCCGTAACCCGGGACCGGTCGACGGTGGCCTGGCCTCCGGCGACGACGCCGCGCAGGAAGCCAGCGCCCCAGCTCAGGTGCATGGTCACCAACACGACGGCGTTCAACGCCCAGTCGCTGCGGCCGTGGCCGCCCAGCTTGGTCACTGAGACTGCCCCCACCCCGCCGAGGTAGCCGAGCGCCGCCAGGTGCGCGACCCCCAGTACTGGGGAGCGACGGCCCAGGCCGACCAGTTGTGCCAGGCCGCCCACCAGGCTGACGGCGACCACGAGGGTGACCAGAGGAGGCGGCAGATAGCGCACCGGGGTGCCGCGCATTTCGCGCACGATGTGGCCGCGCCACACTCCGGTGGCATACATCTGGCGGCGCAACGCGTCCACCGACGACCGGGGCCAGTAGGTCACCTCGAGTTCGGGGGTGAACAGCACCAGGTGCCCCGCCCGCTTGATGCGCTGGTTGAGCTCCCAATCCTCGCCCCGTCGGATGGTCTCGTCGAACAGACCCACCTCGTCC
>JBAVKY010000212.1:0-1633 GCA_049688555.1 Propionicimonas sp. | reverse complement strand
ACCCACAACCCCGCGTTCGACGGAGGGGGGCGGGAGTCGCTACGCGAGCGGCGCCTCGACGTGCGTGGGGAGGTGGCCGGCCGCCGGGCGGGCCGCCTTGATCTCCACCGGGGGCAGGTGCTTGGCGGGGAGGGTCTTCGGCCGCCAGGCCTCGCGCGTCGCCTCGAACGCCGAGATCTCGTCGGCGTGCTGCAACGTCAGGCCGATGTCGTCCAGGCCCTCGAGCAGACGCCAGCGGGTGTAGTCGTCGATCTGGAACTCCGCGACGATGTCACCGCAGGTGACGCGCTTGTGCGCCAGGTCGACCGTGACCTCGGTGCCCGGGTTCGCCTCGAGCACCTTCCAGATGAGCTCGATGTCCTCCTGGGACACCTGGGCGGCCAGCAGGCCCTGCTTGCCTGAGTTGCCGCGGAAGATGTCGGCGAAACGAGACGCCAGGACGGCCCGGAAACCGTAGTCCTTCAGTGCCCAGACGGCGTGCTCGCGGGAGGAGCCGGTGCCGAAGTCGGGCCCGGCCACGAGCACCGACCCGTGCGTGTAGGCGGGCTGGTTGAGCACGAAGTCCGGGTCGTTCCGCCACGCCGAGAAGAGCGCGTCCTCGAAGCCCGTGCGCGTCACGCGCTTGAGGTAGACGGCGGGGATGATCTGGTCGGTGTCCACGTTGCTGCGACGCAGCGGGACCCCGATGCCGGTGTGCGAGGTGAACTTCTCCATCGTTCCTACTCCGTTCTCTCGCGCTCAGACGCCCGCGCGGGCGGCGTCGGCGGCCAGGTCGGCGGGCGAGGACAGGGTGCCGCGGATCGCCGTGGCGGCCGCGACCAGCGGCGAGACGAGGTGGGTGCGCCCGCCCTTGCCCTGCCGGCCCTCGAAGTTGCGGTTGGAGGTCGACGCCGAGCGCTCCCCCGGCTTGAGCTGGTCGGGGTTCATGCCCAGGCACATCGAGCAGCCCGCGTTGCGCCACTCGGCACCGAAGTCGAGGAACACCTGGTCCAGGCCTTCGGCCTCGGCCTGCAACCGGACCCGGGCCGAGCCCGGGACCACGAGCACCCGCACGGAGTCGGCCTTCTTCCGGCCCTTGATGATCTCGGCGACCGCGCGCAGGTCTTCCATGCGGCCGTTGGTGCACGAGCCGATGAAGACGGTGTCGACGGGGATCTCCCGCAGCGGCGTGCCGGGGACGAGGCCCATGTACTCGAGGGCCCGCTCGGCGGCGTGCCGCTCGTTCTCGTCGCCGATGAGCTCGGGCACGGGCACGGAGCCGGACAGCGGGAGGCCCTGGCCCGGGTTGGTCCCCCAGGTCACGAACGGCTCGAGCGCGGCGGCGTCAAGGACCACCTCGGCGTCGAAGGTGGCGTCGTCGTCGCTGCGCAGGGTGCGCCAGTACTCGACGGCGGCGTCCCAGTCCGCCCCCTCCGGGGCGTGCGGGCGGCCCTTCAGGTAGGCGAAGGTCGTCTCGTCCGGTGCGATCATCCCCGCGCGCGCGCCCGCCTCGATGGACATGTTGCAGATCGTCATGCGCGCCTCCATGGACAGCGCGCGGATCGCCTCGCCGCGGTACTCCAGGACGTAGCCCTGGCCGCCGCCGGTCCCGATCGTGGCGATGACGGCGAGGATGATGTCCTTGGCCGTGGTG
>JBAVKY010000211.1:0-1741 GCA_049688555.1 Propionicimonas sp. | reverse complement strand
GGCCGCGGCCGATGAGCAGGCCGCCGGGGCGGGGCTGACCCGGTTGTCGCTGCTGGTCACCGCCACCGTCGACACCCTCGACCAGCTGCCGGCGGCGCGGGCGGTGCTCGAGCAGCTCGCGGGGCAGGCCCGGCTGCGGCTGCGGCCCTGCTACGGGTCGCAGTCGGCGTCGTTCACCGCCGCCCTGGGCGTCGGGGTGCTGCCCACCGACGCCTCCCGGGTGCCCGACCAGGTGCGGGACGCCCTGTGAGCCCGCGGAGGATCACCCGGCCCGGGCTGCGGGGGTACCGCTGCCCGGACGGCGGGCATGTGGCGGTGGTCGACGTGCCCCGGGCGTGGCGGGGGTCGACCGCGGCCATCGCAGGGCTGCGCCCGTTCCCCACCGCCTCGGCCGCCCCGATGGTGGGGGTGCCGCTCGGGCCGGCGCCCAGCGGGCGGACGGTGTGCGCGGACCCGATCTCCTGGTTCGAGACCGCGCACCTGATCGGCAACCCGAGCGCGTTCGTCCTCGGCCGGCCCGGGCTGGGCAAGTCCACGCTGGTGCGGCGCATCGTGCTGGGTCTGGCCGCGGCGGGGGTGACCCCGCTGGTGCTCGGTGACCTCAAGCCCGACTACACCGACCTGGTGACCGCCCTCGGCGGGCAAGTGATCCGGCTGGGCCGCGGTGGTGGGGTGCTCAACGTGCTCGACCCCGGCGGGCTGACCTCTGTCGCCGGGCGGCTGACCGGGGCCGCGGGCCAGGCGATGCGCGCCGAGGCCCACCACCGCCGATTGACGATGCTGACCGCGCTGCTGCACCTGGCCCGCGGCGGGCCGGTCAGCGAGCTGGAACGCACCGCGCTGGCCACGGCCCTGCACGAGCTGGTGGCCCGGCCCGCCGCCACCGCCCCGACGCTGCACGATCTGCTGGGCATCCTGCTGGCCCCCACCCCGCGGATGCTCGCGGCCACGATGAGCGGCGACCCGGCCGGGTTCGCCGACAGCCTGCGGGGGCTGCTGCACTCCGTGCGGCACCTGGTCGACTCTCCGCTGGGGGTCATGTTCGCCGGTCCGACCACCACCCGGCTGGACCTGACCAGTCCCGCGCTGGCCGTCGACGTGTCCAGCGTCCCAAGCGATGCCGAGTCGCAGGCGGCGGCGCTGCTGGCCACCTGGGCCGACGGGTTCGGCGCGGTCGAGGCCGCCAACGCCCTGACCGACGCCGGCCTGGCCCCGCAGCGCCGGTTCCTGCTGGTCCTCGACGAGCTGTGGCGGGCCCTGCGCGCCGGTTCGGGCATGGTCGACCGGTTGGATGCGCTGACCCGCCTGAACCGCTCCCACGGGGTCGGGCAGGTGATGATCACCCACTCCTTGAAGGACCTCGACGCCCTGCCGGATCCGGCAGACCGGGCCAAGGCCACAGGGTTCGTCGAACGCGCCGGGATGATCTTCCTCGGCGGCGTGCCCGACGCCGAGCTGGATGGGGTGGCCCGGGTCGCGCAGCTGACCGCCGCCGAGGGCCAGCTGGTCACCTCCTGGTCCTCCCCGGCGTCGCTGACCGCCCGGCGGGCCGACCCGCCCGGGATGGGCCGGTTCCTGATCAAGGTCGGCGGGCGGCCCGGCATCGAGTTCCAGCTGCGCCTGACACAGGCGGAGCGGGCGGCCAACGTGCACGACACCAACCAGCGGTGGGGGGCCTCGTGAGCGTCCACACCCCCACCGCCCGGCCGCTGCGCCCGTCCCGGGTCGCCGCCCACGACGC
>JBAVKY010000210.1:0-8361 GCA_049688555.1 Propionicimonas sp. | reverse complement strand
CCTGGTAGATCACCGCGACCCCCGCCGCCTTTGCCTCGGCCGTGGTGCGGAACTCCACCGGCTTGCCCTCCATCTCGAAGCTGCCCGCGTCTCGGGCGTAGAGGCCGGCCATGATCTTGACCAGCGTCGACTTACCTGCCCCGTTCTCACCCACCAGGGCATGGATCGAGCCCGGATACATCGTCAGTCGTGCATCCCGGAGTGCGACCACGGCGCCGAAACTCTTCGACACATCACGCAACTCCAGGGTGGGAGTCGATTTTCGGTCCACCCACGCCCTCCTCGCCAGGATTGAAACGTTTTACTCTGTTGAGCAGAAGATTACGAGGACCTTCGTCAGTGTGTCAACCCCCTCAGGCGGGACGCGCTGACGAGCGCCGCACAACCAGGGTGGGAGTGAACCGCACATTCTCGTGCCGATGCGGTTTTGCGCCGTCCGCGGCCTCGATCTCGGCCACCAGAAGTTCGGCTGACTTGCGCCCGATCTCGGCCCGCGGCTGGTGGATCGACGAGATCGGGACGGCTGCGGCGGCCGCGAAGGCGATGTCGTCGTAGCCAACCAGCGCGATGTCCTCGGGTACCCGCAGGCCAGCGGTCACGAAGCCCTGCAACAGCCCGATGGCGATCAGGTCGTTGGCCGCGAAGACCCCGGTGGGACGCTCGCCGTCCGGCAGGGCGGCCAGATCGCCCGCAGCGGCCACTCCGGCATCCAGCGTCAGGCCTGGCGTGCTGACGGCCAATAGGGTGACGTCCCGCCCGGCCTGTTCGACGGCGAGCTCGATCCCCCCGCGCCGGTCACGGACCTGGGCCAGAGAGCTCGGGCCACCCACGAAGGCGAGTCTGCGGTGTCCCTGCTCGATCAGGTGACGCCCGGCCAGATTGCCTCCGACAAGGTCATCGACTCCCACCGAACAGAAATCCGAGCTGATCCCGGCGCGGTCGACGATCACCACGGGGATGCCACGCCGACGCAGGCTCAGCACTCGCTCGGCACTGTCACCGACCGGGGCGAAGAGCACGCCTCCCACTCGTTGCTGTTCGAAGCGATCCAGCAGGGTGAGCTCCCGATCGATGCGTTGATCGCTGTTCCCGATCTGGACGGAATACTGCTCGCGATAGAGCACTTCCTCGACACCCTTGACCACATCGGTGAAGAACGGGTTGGCGATGTCCATGATGACCATACCGATGGACCGGCTACGGCCGGCCCGCAACTGGCGCGCCGACTCGTTGGGAACCCACCCGAGCTTCTCGATCGCTTCCTCGACGCGGATTCGCGTGGGGCTCGTCACCCGGTCCGGAGCGTTGAGGACGTTCGACACCGTGCCCACCGAAACCTGGGCCAGCCGGGCCACGTCCTTCATACTGACCGAGCGGGCAGGGCGCACGGTTCTCCTTCCGTCCGTTGCGATTAGATCACAACCCGATGGCGAGGACCAGCGGAAATGAACCGTCTCACTCAGCTTCTTCCTGGGCTGGTCTGCCGTCGCCGCAGACTCGCCGAAGTCCAGCGCGGCACTCCAGACCAGCCCGACTGGGCGCGGTCTCGGTAGAGTGAGTCGGTCGCCGATCCCAGGAGAGATTCCAGTGTCCGACTTCGCCACCACGGCATCCAGCATCTATTCCCAGGCGCTCAGGGTCATCGAAGCTGTCGAACCCCGGATCGCCGCAGCCACCCGCGCCGAGCTGTACGACCAACGAAGCTCTCTGAAGTTGATCGCTAGTGAGAACTACGCCTCCTTGCCGGTACTGATGACGATGGGCACCTGGCTGAGCGACAAGTACGCCGAGGGAACCATCGGTCACCGCTTCTATGCCGGCTGCCAGAACGTCGACACCGTCGAGTCGGTGGCCGCCGAGCACGCCAGGGAGCTGTTCGGAGCGGAGTACGCCTACGCCCAGCCTCACTCGGGCATCGACGCCAACCTGGTGGCCTACTGGTCGATCCTGGCCCATCGCGTCGAGACCCCCGCGCTGCAGCGGCTGGGAGCCAAGAACGTCAACGACCTCACCGAGGCCGACTGGGAGGCGCTGCGGAAGTCGTTCGCTGAGCAGCGGGTGATGGGCATGAGCCTCGACGTGGGCGGTCACCTGACCCACGGATTCCGTCCGAACATCTCAGGCAAGATGTTCCACCAGCGCTCCTACGGCACCGATCCGCAGACCCAGCTGATCGACTACGACAAGCTGCTCGCCGACGCCCGCGAGTTCAAGCCGCTGATCCTCGTCGCCGGCTACTCCGCCTACCCGCGGCGGGTGAACTTCGCCAAGATGCGCGAGATCGCCGATGCGGTGGGGGCCACGTTGTTCGTCGACATGGCCCATTTCGCCGGGCTGGTGGCCGGCAAGGTGTTCACCGGCGAAGAAGACCCCGTCCCTTACGCCGACGTGATCGCCACCACCACCCACAAGTCGCTGCGCGGACCGCGTGGTGGGCTGGTGTTGGCCACCAAGGAGTACGCACCGAGCGTCGACCGCGGCTGCCCGATGGTGTTGGGCGGCCCGCTGGGCCACGTCATGGCAGCCAAGGCTGTGGCCTTGGCCGAGGCCCGCCAGCCGTCCTTTAGGACCTATGCCCAGGCCGTGGCCGACAACGCCAGGACCCTCGCCGAAGGCCTCCTGAGACGTGGCGTCACCTTGGTCACCGGCGGCACCGACAACCATCTGGTGCTGCTGGACGTCGGTTCCTTCGGCTTGACCGGACGGCAGGCCGAGTCGGCGCTGCTGGATTCCGGCATCGTCACCAACCGCAACTCCGTGCCCAACGACCCCAACGGCGCCTGGTACACCACTGGCGTCCGCATCGGGACCCCGGCGCTGACCTCGCGGGGCTTCGGCGCCGCTGAGTTCGACCGGGTCGCCGAGCTGATCACCGACGTACTGGTGGCCACCAGCGCGGTGAACACGGCCGCCGGCACCCCCGGCAAAGCGAAGTACGCCATGACCGACGGGGTGGCCGAGAAAACCAAGGCCGCTGCCGGCGAACTCCTGAACGCCCACCCGCTCTACCCCGGCCTGGAGCTCTAGCCGGGTCAGGGAGAGCCCCCACGCGTCCCGGGACTCGCCGACGCAGGCTGGTCAGTCCAAGAACGAGGGTCATAGGTTCAGGACATGAGCGCTGCCCAACCGGAACCCATCGACGTCGGACCCGCGGTCGGTGGTCACCTCGCCGCCACCGACCTCGACCGCGATCATGTGGTCACCCTGGTGTCAGAGGCGCACCACGAGGGGCTGCTGTCGCGCGATGAACGCGACCGCCGCATCGCCGCCGCCCGCACGGCAGAGACCTTCGACGACCTGGTACCGCTGACTCGCGATCTGGTGAGCACCGACGGTCAGATCGCGCGACCGTCCCCCGCCGTCCGCATCGATGCCTCCAATTCCAACGACGCGGCCGACCAGGTGATCGCGATCTTCAGCGCCGCCGAGCGCAAGGGCACGTGGCGGGCCCGCGCCAACACGTCCGTCCTGGCGGCCTTTGGGGGTGTCCAACTCGACCTCGCCGAGGCCATCTTCGAGGCCCAGACCATCACGATCAACTGCTTCTGCCTGTTCGGGGGGGTCGAGGTGAAGGTGCCGCACGGCGTCGAGGTCCGCAACCAGGCCGCGGGCATCTTCGGCGGCGTCGACGTGAAAGTCTCGGCCCCGGCACCCGGCGCGCCAGTGGTCGTACTCAAGGGCGTCGCCGTGTTCGGCGGCGTCGAGGTGCGCAATCCCAAGCTCAAGAAGCGGCGCGGCTGAGCGCCCTAGAGTGGTCGGCATGGACGGACTGTTCGACACCGGCGAGCAGTGGCAACGCCTCTCGCCCCGCTATGCCCCGGCGAGGGCGTTGAGTACCGGGCTCAGCAACCTGGTTCTCGGCGCCGGGGCGGTGGTCGCCACGATCCTGTTCCAACCCCCCTCGATGCCCTGGCTCGCCTGGTTGATCGGGGGCGCCGCGCTGGTCTGGACGGTGTGGCGCGTGGTCAGCTCCTGGCGATGGGTTGGCGCTTTCCGCTACCTGCGGCGCGATCAGGACCTCCTGATTCGCTCCGGGCTGTGGAACCGGGATCTGACGGCCGTCCCGTACGGACGGATGCAGGTCGTCCGCGTCCAGTCAGGCCCGCTCGATCGGCTGTGGGGGCTGGCTCGGGTCACCCTGGTCACCGCCAGCGCGGACAGCCTGGCCACCATCCCCGGGCTGCCGGAAGCCGAAGCCAGCCGGCTACGTGACGCCCTGATCGAGGCTGGCGAGACCCTCGCCCTTCCCCTGTGAGCAGCGAACCCCTCGCGCTGAGCGACCCCACGGCCCACGGCGGGGGCACCTTGGTCGAGCGCCCGCACTGGTTGACCCCACTGATCCGGGGGTGGGTGGTGCTGCTGGCCATCGGCATCGCATTCGGGCGCGAGCTGCTACCGGACGGACGCGAGCCCGGTCGGCTCCCTCCCCTGGAATGGCTGGTTCCCGCGGTGGCCGCGGCCTGCCTGGTCGCCGCCGCCACCGGCTTCGCCACCTGGCGGTTCACCCGTTTCGTCATCAACCAGACCGAAGTGCGGATCGACACCGGAGCGGTGTTTCGCACGTCCAAACGGCTCGCCTTTGAGCGCATCCAGTCGATCGATGTGGTGCAGCCTTTCGCCGCCCGGATCTTCGGCCTGGCCGAGGTGCAGATCGATGTGGGTGGCGAGTCCACGAGGCTCCGCTACCTGTCGCTGCGGCGCGCCTACGGGATGCGCGACTACTTGTTGGCCAGGGCCCACGGCTACCAGGTGACGCCTGAGCAGACAGCCCAGGAACACTCCCCCATCGGGATCCTCGCCGACCTCCACGCCAGCGACGAGGTCCTGGTCCGTGTTGCGACGAGCACCCTGCTCGTGGCGGCGGTGACGTCGCATGAGTTCTTCGGCATCCTGGCCACCGGCCTTGCTGCCGTCGCGTTCACCTGGTGGTTCCAGCAGCCGTGGCTCGCCCTTGGCTTCGGCATCCCGATGATCAGCACCCTGCTCGGATTCATCGGACGACGGGTCACCGGGCAGTTCAACTACACCCTCACCAGGCGACCAACCGGGCTGAGAATCTCCCGCGGCCTGACCAGCCTGACCAGCCAATCGCTGCCCGCCCGCCGCGTCCAGGCCGTCCAGATCAGCCAGTCGTTGGCCTGGCGGGCGCTCGGGTTCTACCGGATCGACCTCGAGGTCATCGGCTGGGGGGAGCAGACCGACGAGGAGGGCAAGGCGGGCATCAGCACGATCATGCTGCCGGCCGGAACCGCCGACCAGGTTCGAGTCGCCCTGGCCGCCCTGTGGCCTTCGGCCGACTACACCGGAGTCGAATTGACGTCAGCACCCAAGCGGGCGCGCTGGCTGCATCCGTTCTCGGCTCCGTTCCTGGGGTGGGGCTTCGATGATCGGATCATCGTCACCCGACACGGCTGGCTGGTCCGGCGCTGGCAGGTGGTCCCACTGGCTAGGACGCAGTCGCTGCGGCTGGGCCAGGGGTTGGTCGCCAGGGCACTGGGGCTGGCCGACCTTGCCGTCCATACCGCCGGCCGGGGACTCGCCGTCCACGCCGCGGGGATCGACGCCGCGCAACTGGGCGCTGCGAGGGAGGCCCTCATCGACCTGGTCGGCGAGCCACGCGGTCAGGACGTGGCCGGGCCCGAGGCTCGCCGGGCAGACCAGGCGGAGGCAACCATCTCGTCCACCGAGTAGCGCATCGCCCAATCGAGATCCGCGGCCGCCGCGGTGCCTTCGGCGACGATCCGAGCCGGGTCCCCCGCGCGTCGCGCGGCGATCTCGGGCGTGAAGCCGATCCCGGTGACCCGCGCCATGGCGTCCATGATCTGGCGAACGCTGAGGCCGTCCCCGCTGCCCAGGTTGTAGGCCGGACGGAGATCGCGTCCAGCCTCCAGGGCTTGCGCGGCAGCCACGTGCGAGACCGCGAGGTCGCCGACATGGACGTAGTCACGCACGCACGTGCCGTCCGGGGTCTGGTAGTCGGCTCCGTTGATGCGCGGGGTGCGTCCGGCCAGCAGGGCCTCGATGACCAGCGGGAACAGGTTGTGCGGGCTGGCGTCATACACCTCATCGGTGGCTGACCCCACCACGTTGAAGTACCGCAGGCTGACCCCGCGGAAACCCTCGCTAGCGCGGGCCACGTCGTTGATCAGCCACTCCCCGATCAGTTTCGACTCCCCGTAGGGCGATTCGGGGTGCTGCGGGGAATCCTCGGTGACCAGGTCGGTGGCCGGCGTGCCGTAGACCGCCGCGCTGGAGGAGAACACCAGGTTTCTCACCTCGGCGGCCGCCATGGCCTCAAGCACACTGGCCGTCCCGGTCACGTTCTGTTCGTAGGTGTGCAGTGGCTGCTGGACGGACACCCCGGCGTACTTGAAGCCTGCGACGTGCACCACCCCGGAGCAACCATGCTCGGTGAGCACCCTCGTCAGTAGGTCGGTGTCGAGGATGTCACCCTCGACGAACGCCACGCCTGCCCCAACGAATCGCGCCAGTCCCGAGGAGAGGTTGTCGACCACCACTGGCGTGATCCCCCTGGCCTGGAAGGCCCGCACCACGTGTGCCCCGATGTAGCCTGCCCCACCTGTCACCAACCATGTCGTCACGGTTGGTCAGTCTAGGTGAAACTACTGGTGAGCGGCGTGCGGCTCGATAGGCTGGCACCCATGACCAACGTCCTGGGAATCGACATCGGCGGCTCTGGTATCAAGGGTGCTCCGGTTGATCTCGTCGCCGGTGATTTCACCGCGGAACGGGTGCGCATCCCGACCCCGGCGGCCTCCACGCCGGCCAATGTCGCTGACGTCGTCGCCCAGATCGTCGAGTTGTTCGCCGATCAGATCGGTGACTCCCCGATCGGCATCACCATTCCGGCGGTCGTGACCCACGGCGTCACGCGATCAGCGGCCAACATCGACAAGTCATGGATCGATGCCCCGGCGGAGAAGATCTTCGCGGAACGGCTCGGACGCCCCGTCGTGCTGGTCAACGACGCGGATGCGGCCGGGCTGGCCGAAGTGCGGTTCGGCGCCGCGAAGGACCACCCGGGACTCGTCCTGCTCACCACCCTAGGCACCGGCATCGGCAGCGCCCTGATCTACCGCGGCGTCCTGATCCCCAACACCGAACTGGGCCACATCGAGGTCGACGGGGTGGACGCCGAGAAGCAGGCCGCGGCCTCGGTGCGCGAGAAGCTGGGGCTCAGCTTCGACGAGTATGTGCCGCGGCTGCAGCGTTACTACGAGACCGTGGAGGCGCTGTTCTGGCCGGACTTGCTGGTCGTCGGTGGCGGCATCTCGAAGAACGCCCACAAGTTCCTGCCCAAACTGAAGCTCAAGACCCCCATCGTGCCCGCGCTCTTGCGGAACAAGGCGGGCATCATCGGCGCGGCGGCGCTCGCGGTTGCGCAGGCGGAGCATCCCGACCCCCTGGCCTGAGTCGGGGCGGCGGCGCTCACATCCGCTCAGGAGCCTCGATCCCGAGCAGGTCGAGACCCGTCGCCAGGACGTGGCGGGTCGCCGCGCACAGCGCGAGCCGTGACGCGCGGATCTCGCCCTCGCTGCGCAGCACGGGGCACTGCTCGTAGAAGCCGCTCAGAGCCGCGGCCAGGTCGTACAGGTAGCCACACAGCCGGTGCGGCTGCAGCGTGTCGGCCACCGTGTCCACGATCTCGCCGAAGCGCGAGAGCGTCAGGGCCAGGGCCTGCTCGGCGGGCTCGGCGAGCACGCTGACGCCGGCGTAGGAAACGCCCTCCGCCTCGGCCTTGCGCAGGATCTGGCACACTCGGGCGTGGGCGTACTGAAGGTAGGGCCCAGTATCCCCGGTGGTGGCGACCATGCGGTCGGCGTCGAAGGTGTAGTCCTTCTGCAACCCGCTGGAGAGATCGGCGTACTTGATCGCGGCCAGCGCCACCGTCGGCGCAGCCTTCTCCTCGGCGGCGTCCAGCAACGAGTTCAGGGTGACGGCATTCCCTTCCCGGGTGGACAGCTTCTTGCCGTCCGTGCCGAGCACCTGGCCGAAGCCGACGTGCTCCGTCGAGACCCCATCAGTCAGGTAGCCGGCCAGCCGTCCGACGGCGAAGACCTGCTCGAAGTGATGGGCCTGCGGCGTCCCCACCACGTAGATCAGCCGGTTGGCATGCAGCGTGCCGACCCGGTGGCGCAGCGCAGCCAAGTCGCTGCAGGTGTAGCCGAACCCCCCTTGAGCGTTGCGGATGATCGCTGGCGTGGCGGAGCCCTCAACGAAGACCACCAGCGCTCCGGCGTCGACCACAGCGAGACCCCGGGATTCCAGGTCCTCGGCCACGACCGGTAGGTCACGGTTGTACATCGACTCCCCGGCTATGTCGGCATCGGTGAGCAGGAC
>JBAVKY010000209.1:0-1806 GCA_049688555.1 Propionicimonas sp. | reverse complement strand
ACTACACCTTGATCGAAATGTTGACCCAGGGCGGGCCGTTCTCCGGGAGCATCATCGAGGGCGGCTCCACTGACCTGCTGATCAACTACACCTTCCGAACGGCGTTCAACGCGGCCAGTCAGCAATTGGGTCTGGCCTCAGCGATCGCCATGATCATCTTCCTCATCGTCGGTACCGTCTCGGCGTACGGCTTCCGGCTGACCAAACGACTGGAGGACATGCGATGAGCGACACCAAAGCGACACCCAAGGCCTCGGTCAAGGCCGACAAGATGCCGTTCAGCCGTTGGGCACGCCTGGTCGGCTGGCGGCACGCCATTGCCATCCTGTTCAGTATCTGGGCGGTATTTCCGGCGTTCTACGTCATCACCCTGGCGTTCTCCGGTGGCAACACACTCACCGCCGCCTGCCCGCCGGAACGCAGTGGCCTCGCGGCGGTGGCCTGCATCTTCCCGACGCAGTTCTCGGCCACCAACTTCCAGATCCTGCTCACGTCCGACCAGTGGCCGGCGATGGTCTGGTTCCGCAACACCTTGTTGATCGCGGGGGTCAACGCCTTCGCGGCTCTGTTCATGGGGGCCGCCGCGGCGTTCGCGTTCAGCCGGCTCCGGTTCAAGGGGCGGCGGATGGGCCTGCTGATGCTGATGCTGGTGCAGATGTTCCCCGGCGTCCTGGCCATCACCGCGATCTACTCGTTGCTGACCCAGATCGCCGACGTGTATCCGTCATTCGGCATCAACAGCATCTGGGGCCTGACGCTGGTCTACATGGGTGGGGCCCTGGGCGTGAACACGTTCTTGATGAAGGGCTACTTCGACACCATCCCGGTCGACATCGACGAGTCCGCGCGGATCGACGGGGCGGGGCACGTCCGGATCTTCTTCGGCCTGATCATGCGGCTGGCGTTGCCGATCCTGGTCGTGGTGTTCTTCGTCAGCTTCCAGTCGGCCTTCAACGAACTGCCGTTGGCACAGGTGGTCTTGCCGGATGCGAACAACACCACGCTCGCAGTCGGCTTGAACGGCCTGGTGTCCAATCCGCTGGTACAGCAGTGGGGACTGATGGCGGCTGGCGGCTTGATGGCCGCGGTTCCGTTGTTCCTACTCTTCCTCTTCACCCAGAAGTCACTCGTCACCGGCTTGACCGCCGGCGCGGTGAAGGGCTGAGTGACATGTCCAACAACTCAGTGTGCAAAGCCGCCCCGGTGTTGGCCGTGGCAGGAAGGATCGATCATGGCGTCCGTTGAGATCGACAAGATGAACAAGGTGTACGAGAACGGGTTCCACGCGGTCAAGGACCTCAGCATCGATGTCGCCGATGGTGAGTTCCTCGTGCTGGTGGGTCCGTCCGGCTGTGGCAAGTCGACGGCGTTGCGGATGGTCGCGGGCCTGGAGGACATCTCTACCGGTGAACTGCGAATCAACGGCCGTCGCGTGAACGAGGTCGACCCGCAGGGTCGGGACATTGCCATGGTCTTCCAGTCCTATGCGCTCTACCCGCACATGACGGTCGGCGACAACATCGGCTACGGTCTCCGGCTTCGCAAGATGCCCAAAGACGAGATCGCGCGCCGGATCAACAAGGCCGCCGAGATGCTGGAACTGACCGCGCTGCTCAACCGCAGACCGGCGCAGCTCTCCGGTGGTCAGCGGCAGCGGGTGGCGATGGGCCGAGCGATCGTCCGGGAGCCGCAGGTCTTCCTGATGGACGAGCCGCTGTCGAACCTCGACGCGAAGCTGCGGGTGCAGATGCGCGCGGAAATCTCGGCCGTGGTGCGGTCGCTGAAGACCACGACCATGTACGTCAC
>JBAVKY010000208.1:0-5498 GCA_049688555.1 Propionicimonas sp. | reverse complement strand
GGCCGCGTCCGTCCGTGTCGGCACCGGGCAGCAGGACGCGCGCACACATGAGTTCGAGGTGCAGGCGGGGGGCGGTGGTGCCGCGCATCTCCGTCAGTCCGACGGCGATCACCTCGGCGGCCCTGGTGAGTTCGCCCGCGCCGAGCGAGCTGGCCTGCGAGACGAGTCGGTCGGCCTGGTCGGCCGCCACATCGACCAGACCACTGCTCAGGGCGTCCGGAACGGCGGCGACGATGATCAGGTCGCGCAACCGGCGCAGCAGGTCCTCGGCGAACCGGCGGGGATCCTGGCCGACCTCGATCACCTTGTCGACCGCTGCGAACACGCCATGGGAGTCGCCGGCGGCGAAGGCGTCCACGATCTCGTCCAGCAGTGCGTCGGGGGTGTACCCCAGCAAGGAAGTGGCCTGTCGGTACGTCACGCCAGCCTCACTCGCGGCGCCCAGCAGCTGATCGAGCACCGACAACGAATCGCGCACCGAGCCGGCGCCGGAGCGAACCACCAACGGCAACACCGTCGGCTCGACCTGGACACCCTCGGCGTCGCACACCTGCCCGAGGTAGGCGCCGAGCACCTTGGGCGGCACCAACCGGAACGGGTAGTGATGGGTGCGGGAGCGGATCGTCCCGAGCACCTTCTCGGGCTCGGTGGTCGCGAAAATGAACTTCACATGGGGCGGCGGCTCCTCGACCACTTTGAGTAGGGCGTTGAAGCCCTCCTTGGTGACCATGTGTGCCTCGTCGATGATGTAGATCTTGTAGCGGCTGTGGACGGGGGAGAAGAATGCGCGCTCCCGCAGGTCGCGAGCCTCGTTCACCCCACCATGACTGGCGGCGTCGATCTCGATGACGTCGATGCTGCCCAAGCCGCCGCGGGCCAGGTCGAGGCAGGACTGACACTCACCGCAAGGGACGGGCGCTGGGCCCCGCTCGCAGTTCAGCGCCCTGGCCAGGATGCGGGCCGACGTGGTCTTGCCGCAGCCGCGCGGACCGGAGAACAGGTAGGCGTGGTTCACCCGGTTGTTCAGCAGCGCACGCTGCAGTGGTTCGGTGACGTGTTCCTGGCCGATCACGTCGGCGAAGGTGTCGGGACGGTAGCGCCGATACAGCGCCAACGGAGTTTCGGGTCGGCTGGCGGGCTGGCGGGTGTCACGCCGCGAGTCGACGACGTCCATCAGTGAGGCGGTCACCTCGTCGGCTGAACGCGTCGGGTTGGCCAGCTGGACGGGCGGTTCTTCGATCTCAGGGTCGGACGCGGCTGCGGTGTCGGTTCCGCGAAGCGCTGTTTCGCGAAGCACTTGGTTCAAGTCGTCGGGCGCCGGCTCGAACAGGTCGGGGCCGTCCTGGCCGGGGGGCTCCCACGCCTCCTCGTCGAACAGGCCGTCGTCTCTTTCGTCCACGGTTGAACCTTACGGGCTGGGACTGACGTTATGGTCGGCCCGGTCGGCCCCAGTCGGTCGGCGGGATCGGGCCCGGAAATGCAGCGGCCCCCGCGCACCCGGCAGAGCTCACTTACCCTTGCTGTCTTCCGACCCTGGGGGAGTTGGGCGAGGTGCCGCCGCGCGGGGAACCGGCGCCCACTCTACCGGACGCTCCGGTGGCTCGGAAGCGCAGCGGTCACCGCACGACGATGGCCTGGAGTTCCCCCACCCGCAGCTGGCGGCTGGCGGTGTGGGTGCCGGGCAGGGAGCCGGAGAACCCTGCCACCCGCCATGACACCGTCCAGTGGGTGGTGGCGGTGACGGTGTAGCCGCGGTTCGTGCCCGACGGTTTGGCGTAGCGGTAACCGCAGGTTGGTGACGGGGTGCCGGGCCTGGTCGACGCGCTGTAAGGCGTGGTCGAGGTGCAGGAGACGCTGTGGCCGTCGCCGAGGGAGAAGGTCGTGGAGCGGTAGCGCGCCCGAAGGGTGAACGTCATGCCGGAGGCCGACGTGGTGCTCGTGACAGTCCGCGGACCGTTGGTCCACAACCACAGGGGGTAGCCGACCGCGGCCATGTCCCATTCGTTGGCGGCGGGGTCGGGGCCGAACTGCGGCGTGGGGTCGGGGAGTTGCAGCCGGACGACGAGCGTGCGGGCGATGGACGCGGCGTCGGCGCGGGTCAGGCTAGGGCCGACCGGCTGGAAGAACCCAAAGCATTCCGAGATGCGACTGGTGCCAGCGAAGCGGGCGCGGCACGCGGCGGCGTCTCGCTCGGCTGCGGAGGTGGTGGGGGTCTTGGATGGGCGCTTGGTTCCGGGGCGAACGGGTGTTTGGTCGCCGTTGGAGGCGGAGCCAGTGAACGCCCCACTGCCCTGGCCCTCAACGCCAACATCTCCCCAGTCGGCAAACGCCGGGAACTCGGAAAGGGAGATTGTGACGAGAACTGCGAACAGTGCCGCGATCAGGCGAGCCAGATTCAGCACTCCTTCACCGCCTTACCGTCAGCCCCGAACATCTTCAGCTGTCCAGCTTCGTACTCAAAGTAGACGTCGTCTTGCGCGCGGAAACCACGAGTGGTCTCGCGGGTGCCACGGTAGAAGGCCCAGCCGGAAGCGTCGATACACGTTCGCATGGCGACAACGGAGCCGCCCTTTGAGAGGCCTGGAAGCCTGTCCACGGACACTACCTTTGGATCCCTGCCACGCGGGAGCAGTTGGTCCTGCCTGAGGTGACGATAGGTAGTAATCGCTTCGTTCAAGTAGTGCCCAGTGGACGTCTCCAGCATCACTGGAGTCGCCTCCTCGACTCCGCCGGCCCGACTAATACGGACGTTCTCGGCGAAGAACTTCCGAAAGACCGCCTCCGCCTCGGCGTACAGCCTGTCCTTGGCGACCATCTCGTCGTGCTGGGCCTGGGAGCAGTCGTACTCCTCGCCGCCGGCCTCGGGCGTGCAGCGGACGATGGGGGCTGGCGCGGGCGTGACCGCAGGCGCCTGCTGGCAGGCGGTGATCAGCGCCAACGGACAGAGCAGTCCAAGGGCGGCCGCTCGGGGTATGAACATGGCTGTCTCCTGAAGGGGTGGGCAGCAGTTTCGCACAGCGACTCGCAGCCGAGAACCGCGTCCCAACCACGCAGGCGCTGCGTGGGTGACGACGTGGAACCGTGCCTTGGGCCGTTGACTTCTGGGGTGTGTATCCCCGAGCCTGGCACCTGCGCGGGGGTGCGATCGACCAGACCGGCAGTTATCCACAGGGGCAACCCGCCGTCCACAGATTCGTGGGCGACTTCTCGCGTCAGGTGAAGCGTTGAGCGTGCCGGAGCACCGGCAAGCGCTCGCGAGCCACCGCGACCTGCGAAAGGTCGAGATCGGTGATCGCCAGATCGGGGCCTGCGCCCAGTTCGAGGAGCACCGTCCCATACGGGTCCACCACCAACGAGTGGCCAACTCCCGTCGGCTTGCGCGACCCGTCAGTGGTAGTCGGCTCCGCTTGGTCGACGGCAACCACGAAACTCGTGGAATCCATGGCACGAGCGGTTGCCAGCGTCCGCCACTGGGCCAGCTTGCCGGGCCCGGGCGCCCAAGACGACGGGACGAGGATCGCCGAAGCGCCTCGCCTGGCCAAGTGCGTGAACAGCGAGGGAAAGCGAATGTCGTAGCAGGTCGCCAGTCCGAGATGATCAACTCCGATCGGCACCGTGACGGGCCTGCTGCCGGCCTCGACCTGGCGGGATTCCGCGTAGCCCAGCGCGTCGAAGAGGTGGATCTTGTCGTAATGCAGCTGGATTCCTCGTCCGGTCACCAACAGCGTGTTGCGCACCTTGTCGCTCCCAGCGTTGGTGAACAGGCCGACCACGACCACGACCCCGGCCTTGGCCGCGATGTGTCGAACCTGCGAAGCCCACGGACCGTCCAGCGGTTCGGCGACCTCGATCCGCGGACGGGCGAAGGAGCACATGGTCGCCTCCGGAAACACCACCACTTGAGCGCCCCCTGCGGCCGAGCGGCGAACGTACTCGCGCACCAGTTCGAGGTTTTCGCTCGGGTCGGTCGAGGAACTCAGTTGCGCCAGCGCGATTCGCATGCTGCAACTGTCGTCGGAATCGGCGCACGGCTCAAGGGCCTTCGCCGCGCGTTGGTCACCGAGTTACCCTGAATGTCAGCCGAAATGAGGAATGTCATGCGCATTGCAGTATTGGGCACCGGAGTGGTCGGACGGGTGTGGGCCGAGCGACTGGTTGAACTGGGGCACGACATCGTGATCGGTACGCGGGATCCTGACGCGCACCGTGGCGAGGGTGCCCCGCCGCTTCGGACGCAGGCTCAGGCCGTGATGGGCGCTGACCTGGTCGTCAACGCGCTGAACGGGCAGGCGACCCTGGCCGTGCTCAGTCCGCTGGCTGACGCACTGGCGGGCGTGGTCGTCATGGACATCTCCAATCCGCTGGACTTCTCGGCTGGCTTCCCACCCAGCCTGTTCGTGTCAGGGTCCGATTCCCTGGGTGAGCAAGTCCAGCGAGCGCTGCCGCGGGCACGCGTGGTGAAGACGATGAACACCCTCACTGCATCCCTGCAGGTGCATCCGGAGCGGAATCCCGGCACGGTCTTCGTCTCGGGCGACGACGCTGAGGCCAAGGTTGTCGTGGTGGGGCTGCTGACCGATGTGGGGCACAGCGACATCGTCGACCTCGGTGACATCACGGGCTCACGGGCCACTGAGTCGTTCCTGCCGCTGTGGTTGCGCCTGATGGGTGCCCTGGGGACAGCGGAGTTCCAGATCAAGGTGAGCCGTCCCGTGCCTGAGTGATCAGGCTTCCCGTCGGGGCTGCTTGTTCCCGTCATGACTGGGTTCTGGTGACGGAGGCAGCGGGCCGGGGCGAGGCGTCGGACGGTGACGTCCCAACTCGCCGATCTCCACGAGTCGGAGCTCACCCAGCCGGTTTGGAGTTGGAAGCCCCGGTGGCGGTATCGTGTGCGACGGAGGATTCGCCTAGAGGCCTATGGCGCTCGCTTGGAAAGCGGGTTGGGTTCACGCCCTCACGAGTTCGAATCTCGTATCCTCCGCCATTTGACCAGGGGAAACGCTCCGTCCGCGAGGTTCGCGGGGGGTTCGTTTCGGGTCTTGGTCTCAGTTCTAGTCTCAGTTGCTGGCGGGCGCGGGAGTGGCTGATGAACGGCGGCGAACGGCTGCGGACTCTGGCGAACCGGCTGCGGAGTCCGAATTGGGGTGGCACTCGCTGCGGAAGCGGGTGGGAGGCGTTCGGGCGTGGCCACGGACGGCCATGAGGGCTCACTGATGTCCGGCTCGGGAAGAGCGCGGAATTGAGCAGTCACGCGCGCCTTCGACTCGCTGACGCCGACCCGCGTACGTGCCAGCCGGGGCCCTTCAACCCCACCAAGGTGCGTGGGGCTCGTATGCGACGGGCCCGTTCTCGGTCCTGGTGCGAGCCGGGGGGGACCCTCCGACGGGTCGAGGTTCGGGCTGTGGCGCAGCGTTACGCGGTCCAGAGGGAATCGAGCGGTGCGGCGGTGATTCGGTCGCCGAACGGTGCTGCGGTTCGGCCGGTGTGGAGCAGGAGGC
>JBAVKY010000207.1:0-12199 GCA_049688555.1 Propionicimonas sp. | reverse complement strand
GATTCGCCGAACTTCGACTCGTCCGCGACGAACCAACTCCGGGTCGACCTGGCGATCACGCGCGACTTGAAGATCGCCTGCTCCAGATCGGGGAAGTTCGCCCCGTTCGCCGGATCGAGATGGTCGGTGCCCAGGAAGGCCACATCGGGGGCGATCAGATCGAGCAGGTGGTCGGCGGCCTGACCCAGGAAGCTGGCGCTCTTCCGCCGTAGCCGGCCACCCAACACGATCACGTCGACCGTGCCGTCAGCCAACTCAAGCAGTGAAGCGAGGCCTCCGACCACGATGGTGAGGTCGTCGCGAGCAGCAAGTTGCCGGGCCACGGCCGCCGGCGTCGTGCCGGAATCGATGAACACGATGTCGCCGGGGACGACGAGCTCAGCGGCCGCGAACTGCGCGATCCGCACCTTGGAATCGGCATAGCTGGCGGCCTTCTCACGCCAGGTGGATTCCACTCCTCGGGCGGGCGCCGCCCCGCCGTACACCCGGACCAACTTGCCCGACTCCGACAGGGCCGCCAAGTCGCGCCGCAGTGTCGCCTCGGACACCTCGAAGTGCTCCTGCAAATCCCGAAGGGCGATCTGGCTGCCTTGCTCCACCAGGAGTTGCGCAAGTCGTTCTCGCCGCGCTCGAGTGCCTCGGCGCGGGCTCGGCCGTCCCTTACCTACATCTTCTGCAGCCATCACGCTCCCGGGGTGCTTGGTTCTGACGATCAATCTCGGCTGCCCTGCAGTCCTCGACAGTATGGGCATCGTACGCCCGGCTAGGTGATCGGTTCGCGCAGGTGCGGCGTCAAGTTCAGCCGTCCTCGTCCGTCTTCGCTAGGTCTCGGGCGGCAGTTGTGCGCAGGAGCCTCGACAACAGGGGTAGGGGAGATGAGCATGTGAGTTGACCCACCCGGTCCTGTTGCCCGGGATCGGATGCCCGAAAGGTGGCGGCATGCCCGGTTTGCGCCCGATGACCAGCTTCGACCTGACCGACCCGGCCAGCTATGGCGCGCCGCCGCTGGAGTGTGACCTGGTGATGAAGGGTGGCATCACCAGCGGCCTGGTGTATCCGAAGGCCGCTGCGCGGCTGGCGACTCGTTACCGCTTCCGGAATGTCGGTGGCGCTTCGGCGGGGGCCATCGCCGCAGGGCTGACCGCTGCCGCCGAGTACCGCCGGCAGCATGCTGCGACGACGGGCGCCGCTGAGCCGGGAGCGGCGGGTGCCGGCTTCACGCAGCTCGTCACGATCCCGCAGGTGCTGGGTGCCAAGCTCTCGACCCTGTTCGTGCCCTCCGCGCGGCTGCGGCGGGTCTACCAGGCGCTCACGGCCTGGGTCGAACCGGGCTGGGGCAAGGCCAGGAAGCTGTGGGCCACGATCACCCAGGTGGTTTCTGGGGCGCCGCTCGTCGTGGTGGGCATCACGCTTCTGCTGCTGGTCCCCGGGCTGCTCGTGGCGCTGGGCGTGCAGGGCTGGTCGGTGGACGCCGCAGGTTGGAGTCGTGCGCTGTGGTCGCTGCCGGTGTGGCTCCCGGCTACCCTGCTGATCGGACTGGTGGTGGGCGTGGTCGCCCTGATCCGGCGGACGCTGGCGGAGTTGCCGCGTAACGGCTACGGCTTCTGCCGGGGCATGGCTGAGCGTGGAGCCACGCCGGCCGATCCGCCGCTGACGGTGTGGCTGACCGACTGGCTCGACCAGGTGGCCGGCCTCGGACCCGAGGACGGCCCGTTGACGTTCGGCCACCTCTACGGCGAGAAGGCGGCGGCCGTGTTTCGGGAACTGAGGCTGGACGAGGCGTCCGCGCCGGCGTCGCCGCTGGTGCGTGGTCAGTTCAAGCCGGAACTTGAGCTGCAGATGATGACTACCTGCCTGACGTTCACCCGTCCCTACGTCTTCCCGTTCCGGACGAAGGTGTTCTGCTACTGCCCGCAGTGCTGGCAGGACTACTTTCCGACCCGGGTCCTGAAGCAACTCAACGACTCCTCGAGCGAGCCGCCGCCGGTCACCCAGAAGGTCGGGGGACAGCAGGTGCCGATCGACCTGCACTGCGTGCATCACCGCGATGTTCCGGTCCGGATGCTTCCCTGCGTCCCCGACATCCCAGTGGTGATCGGAGTGCGGATGAGCCTGAGCTTCCCGATCCTGCTCAGCGCGGTTCCGTTCCAGGCGGTCGACTTCAACCGGGCCGCCGGTAAGCGGGGTCTGATCGAGGTCTGGTTCTCCGATGGTGGGCTGGCCAGCAACTTTCCGATCCACTTCTTCGACGCCCTCCTGCCTACCAGGCCAACGTTCGGGATCAACCTGACCGATCCGCACCCGGACCACCCAGAGAAGCTGGTGTATCGCCCCCGCGGCAACGCCCCGGGGCTGACCCCGCGTGCGAACGTGTTCACGTCGGTTGGCGGCTTCCTGGGCGCGCTGTACACCACGATGCATGACTGGGTCGACGGCCTGGCGTTGCCCGCACCGGGCTTCCGGGACCGAATCGTCGACGTACGAACCGGGGACGGCGAGGGCGGGTTGAACCTGAAGATGACCAGCGAGACCATCGATGCCCTCGGCTCGCGAGGTGACCAGGCGGCCCTGGAACTCGAGGATTTCGACTTCGACAACCACCGGTGGGTTCGCTACCGCACCGCGATGGGTGGCTTGTCGGAGACCTTCGCTGGCATGTTGGGCGCGAGGGCCGGCTACGGGCCGTTCATCGATGAGGGGTACGACGCCAGCTACGCCTTTGGTTCCCAGTCGGCGCGCCAAGCCGACGTGACCGCCACACATCAGCTGCTCGATACCGCGCAAGCGTGGGCTGACGCCGGCTACCCCGCCACCGACGGCCCGCTGCCCCGGCCGCGACCGCAGGTCAGGACGGTGATGCGCCAGTAGGCGCTGCGGTATCGCTGAGGTGCGCGGCGGCGGTACCGCCGGTCGTCCTGGCCTCGGATTCGGGGCGCGGCTCGGGGATGTCGAAGCGGATCTCGGTCCACAGGTCGTCGTGGACGGTCACCGCAGGGGTGACGGCTTGAGGTTGGTCGGCCCGCACCAGCGGATGCTCATGCACCTTCAGTGCATCGAGGAGTTCCCGCTTGGGGATGGTCTTCTTCCAGCGCTCCACCGTGCCGTAGGGCAGCATGGCGTAGCCGCCGTCGTGCCAGAGCTCGTCGACGAACAGCTTGGGGGTGGCGTTGTGGGAACCATGGTGACCGACCTTGTAGAACGCCGCGTCGGCGAGCAACGCCCGGTGCTGCGGATCGGCTAGGACGTGCTGCCAGGCGCCGTACTGGGCGTCGCCGGGGAAGATGAACCGGGTCCCGAACACCTCGAGCACGAAGAACAGACTGGTGTTGTTCACCGCTCGCTCCAGAACCGAGGAGGCTGCCAGCAACTGCTCGTCGAGGGTGAAGCGGAGACTGTCGTGGGCCCGTCTCAGGTCCGGGGACAAGCGGCGCGGATCCCACACGATGTACTCATCGCCGAAGAGCTGGCCCGAGGTGTCCTGGTCGGGGTCGTCGGGATCGTCGTCGAGCCTTAGCCACGCCACGCTTGCCGGGGGGTCCATCAGTTTCAGCTCGGCCGGGTCGCGGGACGGACCGAGCACGTGGACGCCTGCGCCCGGCACGTCCAGCACGATCGTGTTCTCGGCCGGGGTGAGACTCGGCAGGAAGCGGACGGTCGGGACCGTGGCGAATCGTCTGCCGTCGCGCCCCAGCAGCCGGTCGGCGGAGTCGGCGTTGCGCAGCGAGTTGAGAGCGAACTCGTGGGCGGCCTTGAAGGAGGCGGTGCCGCGGGAGGCTGCCAGGGCTGGATGGTTCGCCATCAGGCCGAGCAGTCGCTGCGCTGTGAGTTCTTGTCGTTGTCGCAGCGCGACCGCGGCGGGGTCGGACTCGTCCTCGACGAACGGCAGCCACACTTGGGCGACCTCGACCTGTTCCCACTCGTCGCGGGCGAAGCCGGCGATGTGGTCGGCGTGATGATGGGTGGCGGCCACCACGTCCAGCCTGGGAACCCCGTCCGCACTGGCCGCTTTCAAGTCGGCGATGATCGCACGCACGGTCGCTGCGATCGGCCTGGCTTGACCCTGCCAGTGCACGCCGCAGTCGACCAGCATCCGCCAGACCCGCTCGTCACGGGTGACGGTGACCACGAACGAATCGCCGAAGCCGACGTTGTACATCCGCACCGTGACGGTGGTGGTCATCGGGCCACCTCCCAGGCGGCTGGATCCGCGTGCAGGGCGGCGAAGTCGAGGCGCAGGGCGGCCGGTTCGCCGGTCCAGGCCGTCAAGGCGTCGTCGAGGTCGAGCTGGCCCAGCCACGTCCGCAAGGCTGACAGACGCTGGCTGCCGGCCTTGTGGTGGCGCAGGGCGAACGGGTTGTGCTCCAGCCCGGCGAGGGTCTCCGCGGTGAACGGCAGTGGTTTGGCGACCACGTGCAGGACTTCGCCGTCGACCCCGGCGATCACGGTGGTTCCGGCCTTGACCTGCAGGCGATGGTCCCGGGACAGGCGGGCGTCCTCAAGGTCGAGGCGCCGCTGCCGAAACTGAATGACGATTTCGGGATGGGGTTGCCGGTCCTGGGCCTGTCGGTAGGCAACGTGCACGCCGGCCACAGCCACCGGCAGGCTGGGCTCCAGGCCGAGCTCGACCGCATGCCGTTTGGCCCATCTGTTGAGCGCACCGTAGCGATCCTCCTCGTCCGCCCGTGCCTCCTCGCGGTCGCCGATCGTCGCCGCTCCATCGACTCCCATGGCCCACGCGGCCCGTCCCGTGGCATCCAGGTTCAGGGTCGCTGAGACGATCAGGCGGCTGAGGTCGATCGCCGGCTCGGCGTCACGCAACGACAGCGGACGCGAAGGTGCCGGCCACAGCAACGCATCGTCGGCCAGCGAGGTCACACCCTCGGGAAAGATCCCACGGGCACGCATGGCTTCCACCAGGGTGCCGCGGACTCGGGCGCCATCATCGGGATACAGCAGGTGATCGGCGGTCACGATCGCGCGCACCACGTCGCCGAACCTGACGTCCACGTCGGGAAGGTAGTCGAAGGCCCGCACCACCACTCCCAACAAGGTGTCGGCGACCATGACCGCCTCCTTCGTGACACGGTTGACCAGGTCGGACTGGAGCTGTCCGGCCGGCAACACTCCGGAGCCCCCAGTCGCGATCCGCACGAGGTCGGAGATCGCGCGCTGGTGCACGGTGACAAAGGCCTCGAACACCGCGGCGACGAAGAAGGCGCCCCGCTGGTGAGGTTCGGTCGCGGCCCGAAACGCCGCTGGAGACCGTTCGGCCGCCAAGGCGTTGCGCAGGGCCGCGCCGCGTCCCGTCGACGACCCGAACTCGCGCGCCAAGTCGAAAAGCCCGTTGCTCTTGCGGAGATCGCCCGAGGAGGACGCCACCGCAGCGCGCACGACGTCGAAGTGCACGAAGTGCTGGAAGAGGGCCACCAGATCGGCGAACGCCTCATGCCAGGCGAACACGTCGGGGTTGGTGGCTTCGGAGAAACACGGACGCCAGCGGTGCATGATCGCATGGGTGACCTCGTGGGCGATGATGTCGCTCGACAAGCAGGTGAAGATTCGCTGACCGGGCAGGTGCTCGCCGATATCGCCGCGGGTCGCCTGGTAGTAGCCGAACATCACCGCGTTGCTGGCAGCGTCGAAGTAGGCGTTGCGCCCCTCGAAGGCGTGGGGCACCAACGTCAGCCGTTCGGTCCCTCGCCACCGGAAACGACGCCCGGCGAACCGCTCGAATCGCTCCAACACGCTCATGGACACCGCGTACACCACCTGCTGGTGGGTCCGCGGGTCGTGCTCCGCTGGGCGCAGGCCACGCTGGGCCAGGATCGCCGGATCGTCGAGATCGACCGGGGTGTACCACCGGTTCCGGGCCGCGTCGAAATCCACGACCTGGACCAACTCCCCGACGGGCCCCGGCCGAAGCGCTGCCTCGAACGGAACGTCCACGACCAGGTAATCGCCGGACAGCCGAGTCGAGGTCGGGTCGAAGGCATACGTGCGCAACAACCTCCGCATCGGGAGGCTGATCGGCGGCCGATTCCTGATCCGGCCCGCGCCGGCCGATGCGACAGCCAGGCCCTGAAGCATCTCCCGCAGGACCGCCCACTGCGTCGTGGTGAGCAATCCCGGATCGCTGCCAGGCGACCGCTCGAAGAGTTCTGAGCCGGCCAGCGTCTCAACTCGTGCCAGGTCGGAGCGCGCGATCAAGACGCGCTCCACCACGAGGTCGACGCCAATCAGAGGCTGGCGGTCAGCGGGTTCCCGCCAGTACGGGTCTGGCCGCCCGGTCCTGGCCCGGCCCGTCAGCCGTCCGACTCCCCAAATGCCGGCGGCAGGTTCGCCCTGGTCGCCGGTCAGCAGCAGCACCACGGGATCCCCAGCGGCCATCGCTTCCGAACGCCGGTTTTCCGGAACCGGCCAGTTCTCCAGCTCGTTACCGCCGGCCGCACGAAACGCCCCCAGATCCCATTCATTCGGATCACACAACAGCACCCAGGCCCCAACGGGTTCATCACCGAGCCTCGCCATCGCCAACCCCCAATCGCCTGCCCAGCCGCAGCCGCCGCGCGTGCGCCTCCCGCGCCCGCGTGCTCGCTCACCAAGCGTGTCACCGCGGAGAGCAATGTGATCGGCGAACCATCACGATCAGTACAAGTACGGCCACCGAGTCATCGCGGCGAGCTTCTGGGTGGCGAATTCCCCTTGCGGTCGGGGGGTGATGCTTGGCTGCCCTCCGAGTGCTCGTCAGGCGGCCGGGGTGCGGAATGCCTAGGACAGGTTGCGGGCTACCGCGAAGGCCACCCCGGAGAACCCGAGAACCGCGTACCAGACTCGCTGGTCGGCTAGCCGGCCGTGCAGGCGGAGAGCGTGTCCGCCGACCAGTTCGACGATCCAGAAGAGGCTGGCGATGGCCAATCCGAGCAAGAGCAGAAAGGTGAACTGGTTCGCGGCCCAAGCGCTCGCGAGGTCGCCCCGCAGCAGGGAGGCGCCCAGGCGGGTCGAGCCGCAGAAGGGACACAGCGTGTGGGTGAGGGCGCGCCACGGGCAGGGAAGCCCCTGGCCGGTGGCCAGATAGAGCCCGCTGATTGCCGAACCGGTCGCTGCCACGAGCGCGGCCGCGAGCAACCCTTCTTGGGCCACGGTGCGGGATCGAGGCGGTAGTGACACCATTCCGCCATTATGACGCCATGTCCAGCGGGGCTTCTGAGCCGTAGGATTCAGAACCAACTACCAGTTAGGGAGATCATGTCCGACCAGAACTCCACGACGCCGGACCCCAGCGAGGCCGTACCCGGCTACCAGCCACCCGCATCCTCTAACCCCGCCGCGTCCGCAGTGCCGCCAGCCCCTGCCTTCGAGCCACCGATGTTCCAGCCGCCCGCCGTGCCGGGCGGGTACCCGCCGCCCGCCTACCCGCCGCCGCCCGCGGCAGGCCCTTATGCCGGCCCCTACACCGCACCGGGTGCCGGTGGCTACAACCAGCCCCCAACGCCGGGCTACCCTGAGCCGTCCGGGTACCCGCCGGCCCAGAGTTACGGCCAGCAGCCCGGCTACTTCCCGCCCCCCGGCGCTCCGATGGTGCCGATGGGCCCGGTCGGGCGCGCAACGCTGGTCGACTGGCCCAAGCGCGCGCTGGGTGGAGTGATCGACTATGTGGCCGCTGGCGTGGTCATCTCGATCATCGGCTCGGTGTTGTCGAACATGTCCACCGGCTTGGGTTCGGCTGCGAATGCCGTCCTCGGCATCGGCTGGATGCTCTACCTGGGCCACAAGAGCGGCACCACCGGAGTGACCTTCGGCCGCAGCATCGCGAAGACCAAGCTGGTCAGCGAAGAGACCGGAGCGCCGATCGGCTCCATGAACGGCATCATCCGCCAGTTGGCCCACATCGTGGACTCGATCATCTGCTACATCGGTTGGCTGTTCCCGCTGTGGGACGCCAAGCGGCAGACGCTGGCCGACAAGATCATGAAGACCGTGGTCGTCGACAACAGCCAGGATCCGAACGCCGGAACCTACAACTGGAACCTCTGACCCTTTGGTTCTGGCTGGTGCCGAAGACGTGGCTCAGGGCTCGACCCATGAGCGGAGCCCCCGGCTCGGTGGAGCATCGAGGCCGTTCAGGCGAGCGACGGCAGCGTCCGATCTCTCCACCGCGCCTGTCGGCAGTGCTCGAAGAGTCCCTCGGCGGTCCCCAGCGCCAACGCCCGCCCGAACTTTCCCGGTTCAGTGAAAACGCTGACGAGGTACGCGGCGACATCGGCGCGCGCGATCCGGCCCCGCTTTCACCAGCCGGTGCTACCCGGCACGCCCTTGAAGGGCCCGGCGACCGATGAGGTGATCCAGCCGCCGTAGAAGCCGCCCGGCTGCGGGGTGACGCGCTCGCCGTCCACGACACACTCGTCCATCGCCCCGGCGTACAGGGCGACGTGGTTGGCCAGGGCAGCGAATCCCGGCGACGGCGTCGGGTAGTACCAGGCAGCGCCGCACGCCGTACGTCCTCCCCCCACCACGTCCAGATAGCGGGCCGCTCCCTTCCACTCACAGAACGAAGACCCTGCGGCGGGCAGCAGGGCGCTCTCGACGAAGCTCGCCCGAGGCAGGTAGTAGGTCGGCGGGTGGCTGGTCTCCAGGACCTGCCACGAGTCGCTCGTTTCGCAGATCACCTGCCCACCGAACGCGACCCGGATCGGCAACGAACACCGCCGAAGCGCGGGGGGCCTCGGGTAGCTCCACACCGACTCCTGGCCGGGCGCGGGCGGGTCGGGTGTCGGGGGAGGAACCATGGGCCCCACGGTAGCCCGCGGCGCGAAGGACGAGCTTGGAGCGTGCCCCAGCATGGCGCGGTAGGCGTCTTCATTCACACCCAGGTCGACAGAGCAGCTGGGTGGTGTCAATCAGGCCAGCCGATCCGGCGATCAGCCGCCGACTCCGTTGCGGCGCAGGAACAGCCCGAGGTCCAAGGTGTCGGTGATGAAGTTGAACCCTCCTGACACCCCCACCCGGCTGCTGTTGATACCGACGACCTCTGCCGCACTGTTGATGGCCGGCCCGCCGGACATTCCCTCCGCGATGTCGGCGCTGACCTCGGTGACGGGTGCGCCCGAGGACAAGGTCTGTTTGCTCGAGACGTTGCCCAGCTTGAAGCTTGCCCGGTTGATCGTGGTGCGGTCGACCACGTCGCGAACCAGGCCGGGGAAGCCAATACAGGTCAACGGTTCGCCGAGAGCCGGCGTTTGCTCGGCCAGGGCGAGGGGCGGTGTCCCCTTGAGTGCGGCGATCCGTATCAGGGCGTTGTCGCCCTCGCTGAAGGGCTGGAAGTCAAGTACTTGGGCCGTCTGCGGCTTCTCCAGGACGGCGTCGGGGAGGTTGGTCGGCTGGAACACGGTGAGCTGCAACGCCGGGGGGCTGCTGTTCTGATCCCCTTCGATGGTCCAGTTCTGATATGCCGTGTCGATCAGGTCGGTTCGGTCGACGTCGGTCAGATACTGAGTCGCCAAGGACATCCGGCCACCCATTTGCGGGTCGACGCAGTGGCCCGCGGTCGCGATCATGGCGTCCTTCGACACGAAGAAGCCCGTACACGACGCGTAGGCGGTGACACGATCAGACCAGAATCCGGCCCCGGATTCCGTGTAGCGGTCGGGTACGAAGACGTAGCCCGACCAGGCCATCTGGATCAGCACAATCGAGCGTTCCACCACTTCGAGCGTCACCTTGCTGTGCGCCGAGGGGGTGACGGTGCTGGTGGACGGGCTTGCTGTCGTCACCGCGGTGGGTAAGGCGCTGCAGGCGGTGATCATCAGCGCGGCGAAGGAGACGGCAGCTGCAATGCGGACGCGTGTCATGGAACGCTCCTCGGGACCGACGGTCGCTTGGCACAGAACCCTGTGGCTCTGAGGATAAGGCCGCCAATACTCGCTTGGATACTGTCGCGCGCGGGCGACCTAGCGGCGTTGGCCGCGAACGCGGGGCCACCACCCGCGGGTAGGCTGCGAGGCACCGGAACGGAGTCCGCATGCCAAACCCCACAGCCGCGATCCTCATCATCGGCGACGAGATCCTCTCGGGCCGCACCCGCGACACGAATGCCTATCACCTGGCGTTGGAGCTGGCGAAGGTGGGGATCGATCTCAAGGAGATCCGGGTGGTGGCCGATGACCCTGTCGCCATCGTGACCGCCCTGAACGCCCTGCGGGCTGGATTCACCCACGTGTTCACCTCGGGTGGCATCGGCCCTACCCATGACGACATCACCGCGGACGCTGTGGCTGCGGCCTTCGAGGTGGGGATCGGGATCCGGGAGGACGCGCGCGCGGCCCTGCTCGAGGCATCCGCCCGTCGGGGTATTGAGCCGAACGAGTGGCAGTTGCGGATGGCGCGGGTCCCTGATGGGGCGCTGCTGATCGAGAACGTGCTGTCGGGGGCTCCGGGTTTCAGTGTGGAGAATGTGCACGTGATGGCGGGAGTTCCCAGTATCTTCCGGGAGATGGTGGCGGCGGTGCTGCCGCGGTTGGCGCAGGGGACGCCGCGGGTGGTGCGCGAGGTGCGCTTCGAGATCGGGGAGGGTCGCCTCGCGGGGCCGTTGGGCGTGCTGGCGGCCGACTACCCGGATTTGGCGATGGGTTCCTATCCGTTCGCCGAGGAGGGTGTCCACGGCACGAGCATTGTGATCAAGGGACACGACGCGACACACGTGGACGAGGCTGTCGCGCGGCTGGTGGCCGAGCTCTCGACCCATTGAAGGTCGCTGACGTGCCCCGCAGGCGACCCGGCCTCGAGGACCGCATCCGTGCCCACATCATCTTGTGCTGGCTCGCGCTCTGCTGATCCGGATCATCGAAACCACCACCGGCGACTCCGGTCGGCGGCGCGGACCCAGCTTGCTGCTGAGACTGTCGGACGCGTCGGGGAGGATGTCGCCGGTAGATTGAACCCGAGGGAGGCGACGTGACTGTTGTGCTGGCTGGCGACTCAGCTGAGCTGCGTAAGGCTCGTGGCGCGTTCTTCACGCCGGCGGTTGTGACCGAATTCCTCGCCGAGTGGGCGATCCGGTCGGCGTCCGATCGCCTGTTGGAGCCGAGCTGCGGAGACGGGGCCATCCTGCTCGCTGCACTGGAACGGCTGCGACAGCTGGGCGACCCCCGCCCGATCCGTGGCTTTGAGCTGCATGAGGAGTCGGCGTCCGCGGCTCGGCGGTTGCTGGCGGACCTTCACCATGACGGCACGATCGAGGTGGGCGACTTCTTGGCCACGACGGCCAAGCCAATGTACGACGCAGTGGTCGGCAATCCGCCCTACATCCGGTACCAGGGCTTCACGGGCGATGCGCGGGCGCGGGGGCTGGCAGCAGCCCTGGCGCAGGGCGTCCGGCTGAGCAAGCTGGCCAGCTCGTGGGCACCGTTCGTCATTCACGCTGCCGGGTATCTCGCCCCCGAGGGTCGGCTTGCGTTGGTGCTGCCCGCCGAGCTGCTGGCGTCAAACTATGCGCAGGAAGTCCGGGACTTCCTCCTGCGGCGGTTCGCCTCGGTGAGTGTGGTGCTGTTTGGGCGACATGTGTTCCCGGGCGTCCAGACCGAGGCACTGCTCCTGCTGGCGGAGGGGACCGGGGGCTGCGATAGTGTCCGGTTCTCGACGGTCGACGATGTCGGCCACCTCCATACGGTCGCCTTCGGCACGGCGATAGACCTTCGGGCGGGGGAGCGTTGGACGACGGCCCTGGTGTCGCTGGAGGCACAACAGCACCTGCACCAGTTGGCGGCTGCTGGGGCGCTTGCCCCGTTGTCCAGGTGGGGACGGTTGAGCCTGGGCGCGGTCACGGGGAACAACCGATACTTCATGCTCTCCCCCGAGCAGGCGCGTGATCTAGGGCTCGCGTCCACCGATGTGATGCCGGTCTCTCCGGCTGGCTCGAGTCACCTGCGCGCTCTCACCTTGACCAAGCGGATGCATGGGTCGCTGGGCCGTGACGGGGGGCGGACGTTGTTGTTCCGTCCCGCGGAGCCGTCGGCTGCTGCGCTGGCGTACATCGCCGAGGGTGAGGCGATGGGCGTTCAGGAGGCCTTCAAGTGCCGCGTGCGGACGCCGTGGTGGCGCACTCCGTTGCCCGCCCCACCGGACCTCTTCTTCACCTACATGAACGAAGCCACCCCGCAGTTGGCCGCTAATCCGGCACGCCTGCACTACGTCAACTCGGTGC
>JBAVKY010000206.1:0-2337 GCA_049688555.1 Propionicimonas sp. | reverse complement strand
CAAGCCGTCCTCGCGCCGTTCTTCGCCAGGACCTTCCGGCGCAACGCCGAAGCCCTCCTAGGCGCGGTCGGACTCATCACGACCTTCGTCTCCCTCCTCATCACCACGATGATCTCCTCCGGGATGGAGATCAACGGCGCCTCGACATGGCTGTTCGCGTCACTCATCGTTTGGCTGGCCACGATGCTGGCCACCGTGCTGCTGGGCCTGCTCGTCGCCAAGAAGGTCGTCAAAGAAGTCAGGGACTGACAGCTCAGGCGGGAGTCAGCACCCCAGGGCGCTCGCCGCTCGGACCCCGTTGCTCGCCCAGGCCGAGCTGCCGGCAAGTCCTGGCAGTATGTGTGCCTCACCATTGCAGGACCGCAAACGCCCCAGAGCTCGTTGTGACCTTCATGAATCCCAGAACAGCTACGTCGACCAGTCCGGAGGCATCACTCGAAGCAAGGCGGCCGAGCTGTGCCTCCTCGGCCCCAGCGAGGCGCGGTCCCTGCTCCGCAGACTCGTGGAGGCCGGCGAACTTGGAGATACGTATCGGGCGCGGGGGCGCACACCACGTGCCCAGTGAGGTCACGCGTTCACCGAGTCCATCCGTAAGGTCAAGTCCGAGGGACGATCGGTGCTGCTGCCACATCTTCGCCGAGGTGGAGAAGCTCGCCGACCGGGTGACGATCATCCGCGAGGGGGTCACGGTCGAGGCCGACACGATCGCCCAGCTGCGCCACCTCACCCGGTGGTCCGCCTCTTCCGGGCCCTCGCCGACCGAACGCGCCACGACATGGTCCGCGGCACGACCGGGCTGACCAGTCCCACGACTCTACGTCGAACTGCCGGGTGAACAGGCCAGGAAGCACACGATCACGACCTCGATGATCCGCCTGCCGTCCGCGAAGGTGACGCCGAGCATGAACACCGCTCGGCACTCGCCCGACACCTCGTGCTCGATGACGATCTAGCGCCCCCCCGAGCAGACGGCGTTGTGCTCACCGATCTGCTCCGGCCGTCCACCTCGTGAGGGCTGGTCTGGGGGCTTCGTGCCAGTCCTCCCCTGCTTGTCACCAGCGACCGAAGACGGAGCCAGTTGCTGCGCAGCATGTGGCTCAGCATTTGGACGGTCGTCGACACGCCAGGCCGGGTCGCAGGCATCTGCTTCCGCTGAGCCGTCACCCTCGTATGCCAGACACGCCCGCGCGGCGAGCTGCTCTTGGTCGCTCCATCACATGACCTATGGTCCTCGCGCGATACTGAGGCCATGGCTGAGTGGGCTTCATCCGATTCGGAAGCGCCATGGCAGGAGGAGCGCTCCCGACGCGTTGCGGCCGCCGCGGTCGCTGCTGCAGCGATCGGGTGGTGGCCGGCGTTCACTCTTGGGGTGTACCGGGTGATCTTCTTCGAGCAGCACCTCGCTCTCTGGGCTGCGTCGACCACTGCGTTCCTTGCGTTGAGTTTCACACGCGGCCGGCCGTTCTTGGGTCGGCCTGTGTCCTGGACCTTGTTGTTACCGTCGTTGTGGCTCCTGCTCACGTGGCTGCTGCCCGTGGGGGGTACGTCGGCGATCTATCGGCTGCTGTACTGGATCGGCGTGACGGTCACGGTCCTCGGCATGCCCGCATTCGCCGCCCTCACCGTCCGGCTGCTGATTCCGGGAGCCAACCGACTGCACGGCAAGGAAGCCTTGGCTGCCGGCGGCGTCGTCCTCCTGGCGATGCTCGCCTCGTTCGCGATCGGAACCCAACACCCCAGGATCCTGACCTGCGAGGACTTCACGATCAGCGGCAACTTCGCCCCGAGCGGCTGTTCGTCCGGTACTGGAAGCACTGTGCAGTAGCGCCGCCTGCTGCGCTGCTTCGCGGGCTGGATCGAGACGTTCCCCGGCCAGGAACCTGGCCACCGCCCGGGCATCCAGCCCCGCCAGATCGACCTGCCCCGTCCCGGTCGGCCAGCCACCCCAGGAACGGGCGCACGTACCGCTGGTAGGCCACCACCACCGGCGGGCTGACCTCCAACGCAGCGGGGAAACCGGCCAGCAGCACGTCCACCGGCGAGCCCGGCGCCGACGCCACCGGTTCGGGCAGCACCCCCAGCCCACGCAGATACGACAGGAACGGGGCCACAGCCTGCTCGGAGTACAGGTTGGAACCGCGTGCCCGCCGTGGCGAGTAGCAGCAGGAGGTACTGGTAGTCCGCGGAGGTGGTACCGGGGTTCCGCGGAGGCTGGTACTGGCCCTGGTTGTGTCCGACTGGGCCAGCACCAGCTGTGGCGGCTACTCCCAGTGGTTCTTGTCGGCCCGGGCTTGGTCGGCTCGGAGTCTGCGCATGTCGATGCTGCCGAGGTTGATG
>JBAVKY010000205.1:0-19731 GCA_049688555.1 Propionicimonas sp. | reverse complement strand
CGTCCGAACCGCGCGATCTGGGCTGTCGTGAAGTCGTGGCCGCTGGGGGAGTCGGAGATCGGCAGGTGAGACATCAGGCCCACCAGCCGCAGCCCGGGGGTTGCATCGATCCGTTGCGCAAGGGCTGCGGCTGCCGCCGGCTCGCAGCCGATCCGACGCATCCCGGTGTCGACCTTGAGGTGGACGACGACGTCCCGGCGCGCCTGCGACCCGGCGGCAGCAGCTTCGGCGCACGACGCATCGTCCACGACCACCAGCGCCAGGTCGTGCTCGACGGCCTGGCGGACCTCCGGCCCGCGCGCCACCGAGAGTTTCAGGATCGGCAACGTGATCCCGGAGCGTCGCAGTTCGACCCCTTCGGCGACCGTCGCCACCCCGAGGACGTCGGCGGCCCCCGTCCGCTGGATCAGGCCGGCCACCTCGACGGCCCCGTGGCCGTAGGCGTCCGCCTTCACCGCCGCCAGTACCTGCCGTGGTCCGACGCGCCCGCGGATCGCGGCCAGGTTCGCCTCGATGTGGTCGAGCCGCGTGGTGGCGAGGGTGGGCGGCTCGATCATGCGCCCAGCTCCACGGGACGGCTCGGATCGCTCGACCAGCCCGACCACGACGGGGGATACAGCGCGCAGGTGACGCCCAGCGTGGCGGCGGCCAGGACCACCTGGGCCGCCGAGACTCCCGAACCGCAATACACCGCCACCGGCACGCCGCTGGGCAGCGCCAGCAGGCCGGTCAGCGTGGCGGCATCGGGCAGGGTGCCGTCCGCGGCGAAGAAGTCGCCCACCGGACGGTTGACAGCGCCGGGAAGGTGACCCGCGCGGGGATCGAGCGGCTCCACCTCACCGCGGAAGCGCTGCGGAGCGCGGACGTCGACCACGATCCCGTCGAAGCTGGCCACCTCGTCGGCGTCCAGCTGTGGGAGGTGCACCAGCGTCAGGCCGGCCGGCTGGAGCACCGGCTCGACCGGCTCGGCGGCTCCAGACTCCAGCGACCCGCCCGCCGCCAACCAGGCGGTGATCCCGCCGTCCAGCACTCGGGCGTCCAGCCCGGCATCGCGCAGCACCCACCAGGCCCGGCCGGCCGCGAAGGAACCCGGCTCGTCGTACACCACCAGGGGTCGCTGGACGTCCACTCCCGCCTCGGCTAGGCCGACCGCCAGGCGTTGGGCGTCCGGCAGGGGATGGCGTCCGAGCCTCGGGTCGCTGGTTGGCCCGGTCAGCACGGTCTCGAGGTCGACGAAGCGAGCCCCCGGCAGGTGGCCGGCCAGAAAACGCTCGAACCCCGCGCCTTGGGGTTCGGTGAGCTGCCAGCGCACGTCGAGCAGTTGCGGGCCAGCGGCGGCGCCAACGGCCAGCGTCGCCTGGAGTTCGGGGACGGTCACCAGCACCCGGGCGCGGGCAGAGTCGTGGGTCACCCCTGAACTCTAGAACAGCATCGCCAACCCGGGATCGGCCATGATCGCGGCGACATCGGCCAGGAACTTCGAGCCCATCTCGCCGTCCACCAGTCGATGGTCGAAGGTCAGGGCGACGGTGCAGACCGAGCGCGGCTCGATCCGCTCGTCGGCGCCGGTCCCGACCACCCAGGGTCGACGCACGATCGTGCCCAGACACATGATCGCTGCCTCACCCGGGTTCATGATCGGCGTGCCCGCATCGATGCCGAAGATGCCGATGTTCGTGATCGTGAAGGTGCCGAGCGCGAGATCGCCAGGCTGCACCTTGCCCTGCTTGGCGATCGCCACCATCTCGTTGATCGAGGTGGCCAGCTCCAGCAGGTTGAGCTGGTTCGCCTTCTTGATGTTCGGGACGACGAGTCCACGCGGGGTGGCGGCGGCGATGCCGAGGTTCACATCACCGTGCACCACGATCTCTTCGGCAGCCTCATCGAAGCTGGAGTTGATCTCGGGGTTGCGGGCGATCGCCAGGCAGGCGGCCTTGGCGAAGACCAACAGCGGCGAGACCCGCAAGCCCTGAAACTCGCGGCGCGCCTTCAGCGAATCGATCAGCTCCATGGAGCGGGTGACGTCCACCTCGACCCAAGCGGTCGCCTGCGGGACGTGCAGCGAGGCCGTCATCGACCTGAACATCTCACGCCGCACGCCGCGCAGCGGCAGCCGCTTCTGGGCCGAGGGCGGCGTCACGCGTCCCTGCTCCCCGGCTGCGGCGATCACGTCCTCATTCGTGATCAGCCCGCCGGGGCCGCTTCCCACGATGTCGTTGAGGTCCACGCCCAGGTCGCGCGCCACCCGACGGACCGGTGGCTTGGCCAGCGGCGGCCGCGGGATCCCCCCACCCCCGGTGGGCTGTCCCGGCGGCGGCAAGACGTCCCCGGAGGCCTCGGCGGTCAGCTTCTGTGACGGGGTGACCTCGTCGACACGGCGGGAAACCGGCTGGGCGGTGTCGTAGGACTCGTGTACCTGATCGGTTTGGGGGACGACGACGGCCCCGGTTCCCTTGCGGGGGCGACGGGTCACCGAGCCTGGCTTGGCGCCGTAGCCGACCAGCATCGGTGCTGCCGCCAACTGGTCGGCGGGCTGCTCAACCGGCGGTTCGTCGAGGTCGCGGGCGGGGGTTCCGGCTGCATCTTGAACCTCGCCAGTGACCACGGCGCCCGCGACGGTGGCGGGCGCGGGGACGCCGGCGGGTTGCGGTGCTTCGGGCTCGGCCGCCACGGTTACCGCCGCACCGGGCTCAGCGATCCGGATGATCAGGGTTCCCACCGCGACCTCGTCACCCTCGGCAACCAGGAGTTCGGCCACCGTCCCGGCGTACGGACTGGGCAACTCCACCAGCGACTTGGCGGTTTCGATCTCGAGCAGGATGTCGTTGACGGCCACGGTGTCACCGACCGCTACCCGCCAGGACACGATCTCGGCCTCGAGCAGCCCTTCGCCCGGATCCGGCAGCTTGAACTCGTACATGGGGTCCTCTCAGTAGGCCAATGACCGGTCGACGGCGTCCAGGACGCGATCCAGATCGGGCAGGAAGCCAGCTTCCACCCGGCTCGGCGGGTAGGGAATGTCGTAGCCCGTCACCCGCAGCACGGGCGCCTGCAGGGCGTAGAAGCAACGTTCCTGAATCCGGGCGGCGATCTCGGCCCCGATGCCGCCGCTGCCGGCAGCTTCGTGGACGACGACCGCTCGTCCCGTCCGGGCCACCGACGTCAGGATCGTGTCGTCGTCGAGCGGTGACAGCGTCCGGAGGTCGACGACCTCAAGGTCGCGGCCCTCCTCGGCGGCAGCGATCGCCGCCTCGACACAGGTCCGCACCATCGGCCCGTAGCACAGCAGGGTGACGTCCTTGCCCGCCTTCACCACGCGGGCCTGGTGCAGCGGCATCGGCAGGGCCTCGGGGTCGACCTCGCCCTTCTCGTGGTAACGCCGCTTCGGCTCCAGGAAGATGACCGGATCGTCGGCGGCGATGGCCTGCTGGATCATCCAGTACGCGTCCGAGGGTGTGGACGGGGTGACCACCCGCAACCCTGGAGTGTGGGCGAAATAGGCCTCGGGCGATTCACTATGGTGCTCGATCGCGCCGATCCCGCCGCCGTAGGGAATCCGGATCACCATCGGGACGCTGAGGCGGCCCCGGGAGCGGAAGCGCATCCGGGACACCTGCGAGACGATCTGGTCGAAGGCCGGGTAAACGAAGCCGTCGAACTGGATCTCGACGACCGGACGGTACCCCCGCAGCGCCATGCCGAGCGCGGTGCCGACGATGCCGGATTCGGCCAGCGGTGAATCGATCACCCGGTCGGGTCCGAATTCGGCCCGCAGGTGTTCGGTGACGCGGAACACCCCACCCAGCTTTCCGATGTCCTCCCCGGCCAGCAGCACCTTCGGGTCGGCGGCCAGCGCCCGACGCAGCCCGGCGTTGAGGGCCTTCGCCATGGTCATGGTTCTCATCAGACGTCCTCGAACGACTCGGCGTAGGCGCGGTAGTGATCGCGCTGGCTGATCAGAGGCTGGGGGGTGTCAACGAAGGCCTGGTCCCACAGCTGCGCGAGAACCGGCTCGGGCAGCGCGATGCAGCCCGAGCGCATGCGTTCCGCGAGCGCCTCGGCCTCGGCGTCCAGTGCCGCCAGCCAGGCGTCGTCGATCGCTCCGGTGTCGCGCAGGTAGGTCGTCACCCGCGCGATCGGGTCTTTGGCCTTCCACTCCTCCAGTTCGCTGGCCCGACGGTACTTGGACGGGTCGTCGGACGTGGTGTGCGCGCCCATGCGGTAGGTGTAGGCCTCGATCAGGGTTGGCCCCTCCCCCCGGCGGGCCCGTTCCAGCGCCCATTGCGTCACCGCCTGAACCGCGAGCACGTCGTTGCCGTCCACCCGGACGCCGGGGAAGCCGAAGCCCGCTGCCCGACGGTAGAGCGGGATGCGGGATTGGAGCGCGATGGGCTCGGAGATCGCCCACTGGTTGTTCTGGCAGAAGAAGACCACGGGGGCCGCGTACGACGCGGCGAAGATGAACGCCTCGTTGACGTCGCCCTGACTGGTGGCGCCGTCGCCGAAATAGACGATGGCCGCCCCGTTGTCGTCGGGGTTGTCGTTACCGACGACGCCGTCGCGCTGCATCGCCATGGCCATGCCGACCGCGTGCAGGGTCTGCGTCCCGATCACGAAGGAGTAAAGGTGGAAACGCAGGGCGCGGGAATCCCAGTCGACCATCGTGGTGCCGCGGAACGTTCCCAGCAGTTCGAGCGGGTCGACTCCCATGCACCACGCCACACCGTGCTCCCGGTAGGAGGGGATGACCTCATCGAGCGGCCCGACAGCACGCGCCGACCCGATCTGAGCCGCCTCCTGACCGAGCATCGGCGGCCACAAGCCGAGTTCGCCCTTGCGCTGCAGCGCGGTCGCCTCGGCGTCGATCCGTCGCGCCAGCACCATGTCGCGCAGGCTCGCCGCGAGGTCGGAGTCCGTGCCGGTGTAGCGGAAGTCAGGGTGCTCGACGCGGTTTCCCTGGGCGTCGAGCAACTGGACGAAGCCTTCAGGGGCAGGGGTGGACATGGGTCTCCTCAAGGCTCACAAAGCAACAAGTTATCAGTTACGTAACCGTAGGTACAAGCCTGCCGGCGCCACCTCGGGCTCGATCGGGCTGGGGACGAGGCGGCGCACTAGGGTGAATCCATGAGCACGCAGGGGCTTGACGAATTCCGCGCCCGCTACGGACAACTCACGGTCACGGCCTGCGAGTGGCGGGCGATGCAGGCCGACCCGCACGCCGTCGCCGAGGACGTGTTCGTGAGACTCGCCAAACAGCGTGACGCCCCCACGTTGAGCCTGCTTTACACCGCGATCCAGGCAGCAGTCCTGCAGGCGTATACCAACAACGCCACGTCGTTCCTGGACAAGATGCGTGGCCAGCACGAGGTACTCGACAACGTCCCCCGCGACGGCAAGCGCGAGGCGACGCTACGGGTGGCCCTCAGCAACCTCCGAACCCGCGATCGGGAGGTGCTGCAGCTGGCGCTGTGGGACGAGCTCACCCCGTCCGAACTGGCCGAGGTGCTACGGATCGAGGCCGCTGTCGTCCCCACCCGGATCGCCGAGGCGCTCGGCCGGTTCGCGACGCTTGCCGCCAAGCGCGGGATCCCGCTCGACTCGCTCGAGCTGCCGGGAGTGCTACGCGCGCTCAAACCGGGCACCCAGACCCGGGCCGGGTGAGCCGTCCGCCTCGTCAGTTCAGCAGCAGCAATACCGCGGGCATGGCGATGATGCCGATCACGATCGTCACCGATGTCAAGAAGGCGGAAAGTTCAACGTCCAGGCCGAGCCGGCCGGTGAGGGCGGTCAGCATGGACGCCATCGGCGCGAACATCAGCATGCACACGATGGTGCGGATCTCGGCCGCCATCGGCAGCCAGAGCCAGACCGCGACGGTCGCCAGCAGGGCGAAGGCATAGCGGACGGCGAGCATGCGGGCCGCCCTGCGGAAGGCTGACGCCGGCAGCCGCAGTTCGAGACCGACCCCGATCATGGTCATCGCCAGGTACGGGTTGGCGGCCCCCACCGTCGCGGTGAGGGTGAGCACCGGGTCGGGGAGGCGGACCCGGCCGATCATCAGCGCCACGAGCAGCAGATAGGTCAGAAACACCGGCGAGCGGAACACGGCCTGGACCACCCGCCGCATCCTCCCCCGTCGGCGTGGCTCGACCAGCGCCGTTGCCCCGGCGTAACCGGAACCGGCCGTGCTGAACGCTCCCCCGATGTCGAACATGGTGCTGAAGATCATCGCGTGCGGGCCGATGATGCCGGCCAGGTACGGGGTTGAGAACGCGCCGATGTTGTAGCTGCCACTGTTGAGAACCGCGAAGGCTTGGGCGGGACGGCCCTGGCGGCGGGCGAGCAGGAACCCGATGACCTGTTGCAGCGTGTTGAGCACGACGGCGAGCCCGGTGAGCACGAGCAGGCTGGGATCCAGGGCGAAGCCGTTGAAGGCGGTCAACAAGGCGGCGGGCAGGGTCACCCACAGCACCAGGGTCGAGAGCACCCGGAAGTCGGTGACCCGGAGCAGGCCCACCTTCTTCAGCCCGACCGCGAGCGCGATGATGGCCACCATGGCGAGTGCCCTGACCAGGATCTCCATCACCACCTCACGGTAGCGCCTGCGATCAGTCGCCCTCCCTCGCGCCCGCTCTGCGACCTGGGGAAGCGCCGACCCGGACACGCCGAACGCCCGTGCCAGGGCACGAGCGTTCGATGGGTAGCGGCAGGGATCAGTACCCGCGGGAGGTGTCGGCCGAGGCAGCTTCACCCGCGAGCCCGGCAACATACTGATCGACCGTGGTCGGCTTGGAGAACATCGGGTAGTCGTAAGCGATCGCGTTGTCGTGCTCAGCCTGGGAGGTCGCGCCCACCGCGTCGGTCAGGGTGATCACCTCGTAGCCACGCTCATAGGCCGAACGCATGGTCGACTCCACGCAGCAGTTGGTCAGGAAGCCGGCCAGCACGATGGTCTGGATCCCCTTCGAGCGCAGGATGAAGTCGAGGTTCGTCGAGCCGAACGCATCCAGGCCACGCTTGCCCTCGATCACGATGTCGCCCTCGGCGGGAGTCATCTCGGAGCAGATTTCCGCGCCCCAGCCGCCCTTGATGAACGCGGACGAATCCACGACACCCTTGAGGATGCCGTAGGGGTGCTGGCTGATCTCGTAGTACCCCTTGGCGAAGGTGATGGGGCTGTGGACGATGCTCACACCGGCCGCCCGGGACGCTTCGGTGGCCTTGACGGCGTTCGGCACGGTGCCGACGGAATCCATCGTCGGGGCGACGGCGTCATGCAGCACCCCGCCTTCGGTGGTGAAGTCATTCTGGAATTCGATGAGGACGAGAGCGGTGGTGGCGGGATTCACGGGTGTTTCCTATCTGCGGTGATAGCGGTCACAATCAGGTCTCCACGATATCGTCCACGGCTGTCCAGAGGCCATAGTCGGGGCTTGGCTCAGCTCTCAGCGAGCGAGTCTCTCCGTCGGGGCAGCGTCCGAACGCAATCACCCGAGTGGCGGAAGCCCGCCCGTGACCCCTACCGTGCAGGCATGATCGGTGTCGTCGCGCTCGACCTGGGCCAGGTGCTCTCCTCGCCGCCTGACTTGTACTCGACTCCCGCCGCCCTGCTGGACGTGGAACCGGAGGCTTACGAGGCGCTCTACTGGAACAACCGGGTCAGTTACGATGCCGGCGGTTCACGAATCGAGTACTACCAGCCGCTGTTGACCGCTCTCGGCGTGGCACCCACCGGTGAACTCATGACCCAACTGGCCTGCCTCGACTGCGAGATGTGGGCCGACCTCCGTCCGACCGCGCGCGAGCTCCTCACGACCATCGCTGACTGGGGGCTGCGCGTGGTGGTCGTGAGCAACGCCCCGATCGCACTGCGCCGGGCGGTCCAGCAGAGCGACTGGCTGCACCTGGTCGAGCGAGTGTTCATCTCGGCGGAGCTGAAACTGACCAAACCCGACCCGGGGTTCTACGAGCACGTCACCGCCCAACTGGGCGTCGCCCCGCAGGAGATCGCCTTCATCGACGATCGTCCCAACAATGTCGAGGCGGGCGCGGCGTTCGGCTGGCAGGCTCACCTCTGGCTGGACGACTCCGACTCTCTGACCTGGCTCCGTCAGGTCTGCGGACGCCCCTGACCGCGACCGACTGGGTGCCTTCGTGGCGCCGCCGCAGCTGACCCAGGGCGAGGCGAGCGGCGCTCAGCGCGGTTGAATCCCGGCCAGGCAGACCTCTCCGGCCGGCCCACTCGTCGAGGACACCCACACCGGCGGACGGATCAGCGCCCGGCACAGGTCCCCCGTCACCTGCCGCAAGCCTCCCGCGGCGCCAGCGTCGACCAGGCCGTTGCCGGTGCAGCCGGCGAAACCGAACGTGACCGGCTGCCCGCCGACGAGCAGCACCGCGCTGACGACAGGGACGAGCGTGGGGTTGCACTGATCCCTGGTGCCGTCCGGACCTCCCCCAGCCGGGGCCGCCAGGATCGCCCGCCACGCCTCGACGGCCACGTCCCCAGAGATCCGCACCGACGACAACAGGCCGACTCCGGCCACCGGAAGTCGGTCGTACAAGCACACCGTCAACTCGGAGTTCAGGTAGTCCTGGAGGTCGACGACAGTGGTACGCGGATACTCCACGCTGCAGCCGTTGTGGTCGGAAGGAACCACGACTCCAGATTCCAGAATGCGGTTGGCCAGTTCCCGTTCCTCCGGCGGCGCCAGCACCCACAGCCCAGCCTCCCCCACCACCCGCGAGGAGTACGTCCACCCGCCCACCGCCGGGACGTCAGGCTGCTCGCCCACCGAGAGGAAGCTCAGATGCATCCCCTGCCGGGAGGCCGGAAATTCCCCGGCGCACCGGATGTCGCTCAGCCACACCCGGCCGCGCGAGAGGTCGACGAACGCCGCAGTGGCGAAGTCGCGCTTCGGCTCAGCACACCAGTCGGCCTGTGGGCTATGGGCATAGCCCCAGGTCGTGGGCACCTGCACGACCACATTTCGGAACGACTCCCAGCGAAAGCCCGGTGCCGGCTCCGCGAGCGTTGCGCCAGCCACGGGAGGCGCGACCTCACCTGACGCGTCCTGCTCGGCTTTCGCTCCAGCCGGGAGAGCCGTCATGGATCCCTCGCTGTTCGTCCGGAGCACCGACACCAGCAGCACGCCGGCCACCACGACGCTCAGCAGCGCCGCCGCGGCCCCCGCCCAAACCCACCGGGCCGGTCCCGACCGCCTCGAGTGACCAGGGACCACGTCGGCCGGGTCAAGCGGCGCGAAGCTCGCCCCCGCAAGGTCGCTCCGCAAAGCCGCCCGGAAGGCGGCTTGCTCGCGCTCGAACTCCTCAGGCATCCTGCCTCCCCGCCAGCTGAGCACGCAGGCTGAGTAGCGCGCGATGGACGTGGGACCGCGCGGTTGCTTCGGCGCAGCCGAGAATCTCCCCGATCTCGGCGAACGACCGGTCCTCGTAGAACCGCAGCACCACCGCCGCGCGCTGCAGTGGCGGCAGCGACCCGCACAACCGCAATGCCTGGTCGGCATCGGCCACCTCGACAGCCGGATCCTCCGCTACCGGTGCCGAGCGCAGGTTCGCCGGCTCGGCCGAGGGGACGAGCCGGCGCACCTTGCGCCACCGGGAGACGTGGGCGTTCACGATGCTGCGCCGGACGTAGGCGTCCACCTCGCCGCGGGCGACCACCTGTCGCCAGCGTGGGAACAGGCCGACCAGGGCGTCCTGGACGGCGTCGTGCGCGTCCTCGCGATTTCGGGTGATCAGGTAGGCGAACCGCAACAGGGCGACCGACCGGGTCGCCACGTAGTCCTCGAACGACAGCGTGGCCGGTTCCGCCGGGTTGCCCACCCAGACCCCCTCACACGTCGTCACACCAAGATCACGCCCGGACGGCGGGTTTCGTTGCGCTACTCCCCGGGGTAGCGGACGCCGATCTGGGCGCGGATCTGGTCGAGGATCTCGATGATGGCGACGCTCTCCGCCAACGGCAGCAGCGGCGATTCGCGGCGCCCGTCAGCCACGAGCTGGGCGAAGTGGGCGGCTTCATGGCACAGACCCTGATGGGCCAGGTACTGCCGTTCGGGACGAACGACCTGATCCCCGTCGACGTCGACCAGGCGCACCGGCCCAGGAATGTAGAAGGCATCCTCGAGTTCGACGCGCCCAGCTGTGCCGCTGATCGTCGCCGTCGTCGGCGTCTTGGCCGCCAGCGTCGTGGTGAGCACCGCGTGGGCACGTGGGTGTTTGGCGAACCCGTCCATCAGGATCGAGACCTGCCGGTCGACGCCGGTCTCGGTGAGGGTGCCGACGGCCTGCACCCGTCCGGGCAGGCCGAGCGCGAAGACGGCGTACGAGATCGGGTAGATGCCGATATCGAGCAGGGCGCCACCGGCCAATGCCGGGTCGTGGAGCCGCGGCACCCGGTCGGGCCCGAGCACCTGCCCGTGGTCGGCGATCAAGGTCTCGATCTCCCCCAGCGTCCCGTCAGCCAGCAACTGCCGCACGATGTCGGTATGGGGCAGGAACCGCGTCCACATCGCCTCCATCAGGGTCACCCCGGCCGCCTCGGCCGCTGCCACCAAGTGCCGGGCCTCGCCGGCGTTGCGGGTGAACGCCTTCTCGACCAGGACGTGTTTGCCGGCTTCGATGGCCAGGGATGCCTGCCGGAAGTGCTCACTGTGGGGCGAGGCCACATAGATGACCTGGACGGACGGATCCGCTACCAACTCCTCGTACGAGGAGTACGCCTGCGGCACCTCGAATTCGGCGGCGAAGCGTTCGGCGCGTTCCGCCGACCGCGAGCCGACCGCGACCAGCCGCTGCCGCGTGAACGTCTTCAGCGCTCGCGAGAAGGCGCCGGCTATCCACCCAGGGGCCATGATCCCCCAGTTCAGCGGCGGTGCCTGAGCCGGGTCGGGAACGCGGGAGGCCGGAAGGTGCGCGGGCAGACTCATGCCGACAACCTAGTGGCCCTCAGGGGGTTCGGACAGCGCTCGGCTGCGCTCACCTACCTGCGGTGCCAGCGTTGGCCCTCCGGTTCGCCACCTTGCGTCCGACGGCCAGCCAGAGCAGGAACCACCCTCCCAGGGCGGTGACCAGCCACACCACCAGCGCAGCCAGCACCCACGAGCGCCACCCCGAAATGCTGAGCCCGCCGGGCAGCCACGTGGCGATCCACAGGGCCAGCCAGGTCGAGACCAATCCAATCCCACCGAGCAGTGCGGACGCATGAAGCCGCGCGGTGTTGAAGACGAACGGCCCCAGCAGGGTGGCGGCCCCCGCGAAGACGACCACGGCCGTGACGAACCCGGCGACTTCGAGCTGGACGCCGTCGACGAGCCACGCCGCGACCAGCAGGCCCAGGGCGGCCGACGCGAGGTTCACGGCCAAACCGATCAACATTCGGATCATGCCGCTCAGCTTAGTGACGTCGGACTGAGCGGGGTCACGTCACGATTGGCCAGCGGCTCGACCTTCATTCGGTCAGGGTCGCGACCATGAGGGCCTTGATCGAGTGCATCCGGTTCTCCGCCTGGTCGAACACGATGGAGGCCTCGGACTCGAACACCTCTTCGGTCACCTCGAGTTCCGGCAGGCCGAAGCGCTGGAAGACTTCCTCGCCGACCGTGGTTTCGCGGTTGTGATAGGCGGGCAGGCAGTGCATGAACTTCACGTCAGAGACACCGGTGCGCTCCAGCAGCGTCAGGTTCACCTGGTAATCCCGCAGCAGCTCGATGCGCTCGGTCCAGACCGACTCGGGCTCCCCCATCGACACCCAGATGTCGGTGTGCAGGAACTGGCACCCGCGCACCCCGTCCAACTCCTCGGTGAGGGTGATCCGTCCGCCGGTCTCCTCGGCGAACGCCTGGGCGCGCTCCACGACCCAGGCCGGGGGAAGCAGCTTGGCCGGGGCCACGATCCGCACGTCCATGCCCAACAGTGCCCCGCCCATCAGCAGCGAACAGCCGACGTTGAACCGGGCGTCCCCGACGTAGGCGAAGGCGATGTCCCGATCCGCCAAGCCGCTCGCTTCACGCATGGTGAACATGTCGCACAGGCTCTGCGTGGGGTGCCACTCGTCGGTGAGCCCGTTCCACACCGGGACGGACGCGGCCGCGGCGATCTTCTCGACCGTCGTCTGCAGCGCCCCGCGGTACTCGATGCCGTCGAACAGCCGCGACAACACGCGCGCGGTGTCGGCCGGTGATTCCTTGTGGCCCAACTGGGAGGAGTTCCCGTCCATCTGCGTGACGTGGGCACCCTGCTGGTGGGCGGCCACTTCGAACGCACTGCGGGTGCGGGTCGACGTCTTCTCGAAGATCAGCGCGAGGTTCATGCCGGTGAGGCGCTGCCGCTCGGTGCGGGCCAAGCGTTCGGCCTTCAACTCGGCGGTCAAGCCCAGCAGCTGCGCCCACTCCGCAGGGGTGAAGTCCATCTCCTTGAGGAAATGCCTTCCGTACAAGCTCGTCGTCACAACGGAACCTTTCGAGATGCCAACCGATAGGAGAACTTTGCCAGTCGTGACAGCATGGAGTCATGCTCGTTCGTTTCCTCGCCAGCGCGGCGGCTCTGGCGGTGGCCACCTTCGTTGTCGGTGGAATCACGGTGGTTGACCGTGACCTCGAGACTGAGGTGGTCACCATCCTGGCCGTCGCCGTCATTTTCGGCGTGGTGAACACCATCGTCAAACCACTGTTCCGGTTCGTCACCGCGCCCCTCGTCTTCTTGTCACTGGGCCTGTTCCTGCTGGTCATCAACGCGTTGCTGCTGATGTTCACCTCGTGGGTCGCCGAGGAACTGAACCTGGGCTGGCACGTCGACGGGTGGTGGCCTGCCTTCTGGGGCGGACTCATCGTCTCGATCGTGAGCTTCGTCCTCAACACCTTCTTCGGCAAGCGCGGAACGGAGCACCGATGACGTCCCCGGTGATCGAGTTCGTGTGCTGGGGCAACCTCTGCCGCTCACCGATGGCCGAACGGGTCGCCCAGGCCTGGGCCAAGCGAGATCACATCACCGGGGTGACCTTCACCAGCGCCGGTGTGAGCAACGAAGGGGCCGGCAAGCCGATCGACGAACGCGCGGCGGAGGTCCTGCGCGCCGCGGGCTACCGGGCGGACGGTCACAGCGCGCACAAGATCACCCCCGACGAGATCCGCTCCGCCAGCATGCTGATCGGCATGGAGCAGCTCCATCTGGACCGGATCAAGCAGATGGTGCCCGGCGTCCACCACCTCTACCTGTTGAGCAACTTCGATCGGAACGCGGTGCCGGGATCCGGCATCCCCGACCCCTGGTACGGAACGGCCGAGGGTTTCAACGAGACGCTGACGGCCATCGAGGCCGCCATGCCCGAGGTCATGCGCCGGGCGCGTGAGCTGATCCGTCGGTAGCCGTCCGCCCGGCGGGCCGGCCGCCGTCGGCGCGCTGGGCCACGGTACTTCGCCAACGTGGCAGGCTGTGGCCATGCACATCCTCGTTGTGGACGACGACCAGGCGGTTCGGGATTCGCTCGCGCGTTCGCTGCACTACTCCGGCTACGAGGTGGCCACGGCCAGCGACGGCGTCGAGGCCCTGGCCAAGTTGTCCGCGATTCGTGCCGACGCCGTCATCATGGACGTGATGATGCCACGGCTCGACGGACTGGAGACCACCCGATCGCTACGAGCCAGCGGCAATGACGTCCCGATCCTGGTGCTGACGGCGCGCGACGCCGTGGGTGACCGCGTGGACGGCCTGGACGCCGGGGCCGATGACTACATGGCCAAGCCCTTTTCGTTTGAAGAGTTGCTGGCTCGCCTGCGGGCCTTGACCCGGCGCTCCTCGCGTCCGGGTGGCGCGGAAGACGCCGCCGGCGAGCTGCTCTCGTTCGCCGACCTCTCCCTCGACCTGCAAACCCGCGAGGTGCAGCGCGCCGGACGGCGGATCAGCCTGACCCGCACCGAGTTCGCGCTGCTGCAGACCTTCCTGGAGAATCCGAGGCGGGTTCTGGAGCGCAGCTGGTTGCTGAACGAAGTCTGGGGCTTCGACTTCCCGACCACGGCCAACTCCCTCGAGGTCTACATCGGCTACCTGCGGCGCAAGACCGAGGGCGAGGGCGAATCCCGCCTGATCCACACCGTGCGCGGCATCGGCTACGTGCTGCGCGAGACTCCACCGTGATCCGCTGGCTCCGATCCATTCTCTCGGTCACCAACCGTCCGCTGCAGGACCGATTGGCCTTCCTGGTTTCGATGGCCGTCGCTGGGGCGGTGGCGATCACGGGGGTCGCGGCCTACATCATCACGACGCTGGCGGTGTACGACCAGCTTGACCGGGAGCTCATCGACGTCGCCTCAGTGACCAGTGACTGGATCAAAGGCGACATCAATTCCCTCGGCGGCTTGAACAGCGATGCGTTGGCGACGGCCAACGTCACCGTGATGCTGATCCGCTCGGACAACCGGGTGATCGTTCCGGACGGGGGCACCTCGATCCTGGAGGCGACCTCCAAAGAGGTCGCCATCGCGCGCACCCAGACAGGGTCCTCAGCGAGATCGGGGACGGATACCCAGGGCAACCCGTACCGGATCGTGGCCGTTCCCTTCACCGACGGCATCAGCCGTTACGCGCTGGTGCTTGGCCGTCCGCTCGAGCCGACGTACGCGATCCTGCAGATCCTGGCGTTCTCCTTGCTGAGCTTCGGCGTACTGGCTGTCGTGGTCGCCGGACTGATCGGTTGGGTGATCGCACGCTCTGGGTTGGAACCGATCCAGCGGCTGACCTCGGCGCTCACCCGGGTCACCGAGACCGACCAGTTGGCTCCCGTAGAGGTGAGGGGCATGGACGAGCTCACCGACCTGACCAAGTCCTTCAATGTCATGATGGCCACCTTGGCGAACTCGCGTGACCGACAGCGCCGATTGATCGCCGATGCCGGGCACGAGCTTCGCACTCCACTCACGTCGTTGCGCACCAACGTCGAACTGCTGGTGGCAGACGAGCGCCGGGGCATGCTGCCGCCTGGAGCGCGGAGCGAGATTCTGCGAGACATCGCAGCCCAGCTGGGTGAGTTCACCACCCTGATCGGCGATTTGGTGCACCTGTCCCGGGAGGAGTCGGTGACACCTCATCCCGAGCCCATCGAATTGAGCGACGTTGTCGGCAACGCCCTGGCCCGCGCGAAGCGTCGCGGTCCGGGCCTGGTCTTCGACGTGGAACTGGACCCGCTCTACCTGGTGGGTGAACCCGAAAGCCTGGAGCGTGCCATCACCAACCTGCTCGACAACGCGGTGAAGTTCTCCCCGCCAGGTGGCACCATCACCGTCCGCCTGAAAGGGGACCGGCTGCGAATCTCCGACCAGGGCCCCGGCATCGCCGACGAGGATCTCCCCCTCGTATTCGACCGCTTCTACCGCTCGCAGCAGGCCCGAACGACCCCGGGCTCAGGGTTGGGACTGTCGATCGTGGCGCAGACGATCAAGGCCCACGGGGGCTGGGTGAAGGCCGGACTCTCGGCCGATGGGGGCGCGGAGTTCACGATCCGGCTGCCGGGCAACAGCGAGCCGCTCGAACCTTCAGCCACGACGGGTTCGATCCCCAGGATCACCGACTGACAGCCGGCCGCACAACCCTCCGATCCCGACCTTGCGCCCCGTAGGTGACTTTGCGCGTGCTACTGGGGGCGCAAGTCACCCAGGGGGCGCAAAGTCACCCGAATGTCGCACGGTCAGCCCCGGAGTCAGCGAGGCGCTCGGGAGATGCAGGAGCCTGCCGGCCGTCGAGGCTCAGGCGTTGGGCCACGGATTCGCCGTGCAGCCCGACAGGTCGACGCCCTGTTCGGCCATCACCGGGGCCGGGTTGCCCGGCTTCGAGCAGGTGGCGGGCTTCTCACCCAAGGACAGGCCAACCCCGTGATTCACCAAGTAGCGCTGGAAGTCCTCGGTGGCTCCGGCATAGGTGGCAGGCGGGGTCTTCCAGCGGGCCGCGTTGATGACCAGCCGGGAGCCGGCGGCGCAGGCCCAGTCGGCCGCGGCTTGGCACTGGGAGGCCGCGGTCTTCGGAGCGCTGAGAAACACCGTGAAGTCGGCCTGCTTCGGGTCGGCCACCAGCGCGAAGCGCACCTGGCCGTCGCCGGCCCAGCTGCGCGGATCGTTGAGGATCGCCGCGACCTGTCTGGCGACGGCGTTGGCCGACAGCTTGCTGGAGGTCTCAACCACGACAACGTAGCGGCGCAGCTTGCCCTCCGAACTGACCGCCGGAACCGAGATCGTGGAGGTGCGGAACTCCCCGGACGCCTTCATGGAGGGTGACGCGGTGGTCGGCGAGGCGGAGGTCGTTGGCGCAGGACTGGCCGATTCCGAGGCCGTCGGGCTGGCCGCCGAGGCCGTCGGGCTGGCCGCCGTGGCGACGACCGGCGGTCGGGACACGCTCCCAGTCGGTTTCCCAGCCCGCTGGACCGGGGCCGACAGTGCGCTCGCCCACACCGCCAGGGCAATCAGGACGACGACGCCAGCGGCGATCGCCAGCGCCAGCCGCGACGTCAACCATCGCGGCGCACGGAGCCATGAGCGAGAGGGCGGGGACACCCCCTCACCCTAGCCGCGACCCGCGGCTGCCCCCGGACGCCCGCGCAGGGCGACGGCGAGTCGGCCGACCGCTCTCGCGGCCTGCTCCGTCACGCCGCCCTGCCCGGCGCTTCACTCGGCCAGGATCACCAGCAGCGTCCGCGGGCCGTGGACGCCCTCGACCCGGCTCAGCTCGATGTCACTGGTAGCGGACGGCCCACTGATCCAGGTCAACGGGTTGCCGCGGGAGACCGCGTCCGCCAGCCGTCCGACCGCTTCCGGGACATCGGAGACGACCTGGTCGGCGCGCACCACGCAGAGGTGGGTGTCCGGCACGAGCGTCAGCGCGCGACGGCCCTGGTCTGCGGCGTGGTCGAGCACGATCGTCCCGGTCTCGGCGATGCTGACCGCCGAGGCGGTGACGACACCGTCGATGCCGTTCAGCTCCTGTCGCGTCAGCTGGGGATCGTCATCGTGGATGGTGATCCCGGCCTCAGCGATGGCTTGTCGCCAGCCGGAATCCAACCCCGCCGGCAGCACGACCGAGCCGACCCCGACACCCAGCAGCATGTCCTTGATCAGGTTGGCGACCTCGGCCGAGGGAACCCGTCGGACGTCGGCCTTGTAGTCGACCGTCATCTCGACAAAGCGCTCCAAGATGTCCGGCATCGCGGTGGGCTGGCCGTAGACCCACGGATTCGGGACATCCAGCGCCGGATCGGGCTGCACGATGTCGGCGAGTGATTTCCTGATCCTGGACATGATCTCGTCGCGGGCGTTCATCACTTGTCCTCCCCTCGGGTGCGCTTCCACCAACTGCGGAACGATTCGTCCGGTGGCATCGGAATGTCGCGGGCTCGCGTCCACGGCGAGGCGGGCCACGGCATCGGGCCGAGATAGTCCTTCTTGATCACCTTGGACGCCAGGGCAGCCATCCCTTCGATGAACTCGAAGTGCTTGTGATCGCTGAAGGCCCACTTGCCGCCGGCCATGATCATCGGTTCCAGGTGCACCCCGTGCTTCTGGTCGGCAACCTTGTGGCGAAGGTGAACCAGGATGTCCGGGATCGGAATCCGAACCGGACACACGTCGAAGCACGCACCACACAGGCTCGAGGCGAACGGCAGCGACTTGTCGATGTCCGACTCGATCCCCCGCAGTTGCGGGTTCAGGATGGCGCCGATCGGGCCGGGATAGACCGAGCCGTAGGCGTGACCACCGACGCGCTCGTAGACCGGGCAGATGTTGAGGCAGGCCGAGCACCGGATGCAGCGCAGCGCGAAGCGTCCGTCAGGGTCTGCCAGCACCTTCGTGCGGCCGTTGTCGATCAGGACGACGTGGACCTCCTGAGGCCCGTCGCCGGGGGTGACGCCGGTCCACATCGAGGTGTAGGGGTTCATCCGCTCACCGGTGGACGAACGCGGCAGCAGTTGCATGAACACCTCAAGGTCGGCGACCGTCGGCAGTACCTTCTCGATCCCGACCACGGAAATCAGCGTTTCCGGCAGGGTGAGGCACATCCGTCCGTTGCCTTCGGACTCGACGACGACCAGCGTCCCGGTCTCGGCGATCGCGAAGTTCGCACCGGAAACGGCGACCTTGGCACGCAGGAATTTCTCCCGCAGGTGGGTGCGAGCGGCCCCGGCGAGGACGGCGGGATCGTCGGTCATGCCTTCCGGAGCGCCGGTGCCGTACAGATGCATCTCGCGATTGAAGATCTCCCGCACCTCGGCTCGGTTGCGGTGGATCGCCGGCACCAGGATGTGGCTGGGGCGATCGTGGCCCAGCTGGACGATCAGCTCGGCAAGATCGGTCTCCCAAGCGGCCACACCGGCCTCTTCGAGGGCCTCATTGAGCTCGATCTCCTGAGTGGCCATCGACTTGACCTTGACGATCTCGTCGACGCCTTTCGCCTTGACGAGCTCGATGACGATCTTGTTCGCCTCGGCGGCATCCCGGGCCCAGTGGACGGTCGCACCGGCCTTGGTCAGCGAAGCCTCGAGCTGCTGGAGGTAGCTGTCGAGGTGACGCAACGTCCGATCCTTGATCGCCGCGCCGGCGAGCCGGAGCTCCTCCCAGTTCACGACCTCTTCGACCCTGGCGACCCGCTTGCCGCGGATCGTGGTCGTGGCGCTGCGCAGGTTCTTGCGCATCTGGGAGTTGTTGAGTTGGACCTTCGCGTTCGTCTGGAACTTCGGCATCCCCAAGAAGGTGCCGCTGGGTGGCGCCGGAGTGCGGCGGACGGGTTCAGTGGTAGTCACAGTGCACCTCCTTCAGTGTGGGCCAGCACCTCGGCCAGGTGGATCGGCTTCACACCGGAGTTCTCGCGATGGAGCAGGCCTCCGATGTGCATCAGGCACGAGTTATCCCCGGTGATCAGGTACTCGGCGCCGGTCTCTCGGACGTGCCGGGCCTTGTCGGCACCCATGGCGACCGAGACCTCGGGGTTCTTGATCGAGAAGGTGCCGCCGAAGCCGCAGCATTGGTCCGCGTCGGGCAGCGGCACCAGGTCGATGCCCTTGACCGCCCTGAGCAACTGGTAGGGCTTGTCGCCGACTTTCGCGACCCGGACGGAATGACAGGTCGGGTGGTAGGTGACCCGGTGCGGGAAGTAGCCGCCCACGTCCGTCACGCCCAACACGTCCACCAGGAACTCGCTGAAGTCAAACGTCTTGGTGACGATGTCGTCGACGGCGGCGATCAGGGCATCGTCCTTGGCGTGGCGCGCCAGCATCGGGTGTTGGTGGCGCACCGCGCCGGTGCACGATCCCGACGGCGTGACGATGTAGTCGTAGCCGGAGAACGCCTTCACGTAAGACCGGACGGTGGGAACCGCCGCATCGAAGTAGCCGGTGTTGGTGAACATCTGCCCGCAGCAAGTCTGCTCCATGGGGAACTCCACCGTGCAGCCGAGCCGCTCCAGCACCGAAACCACCGCCTTAGGTGTGCTCGGAAACATCATGTCGTTGATACAGGTGGCGAAGAGCGCCACCCGAAGGCCGTCTGCTGGGACTGGCACAGCCGAAACCCCCCTTCCAGGGACGCTGGTTCGACTCACTGCCATAGGGGTCGAACCGGTGCAACGGCCTGAACATTATTGGTCAGACCATAAGAGGACGGTAGAGGCAACGAGCCCGAGAGTCAAGAGATCGCGCCTGATCCACCCTGGTCACCAGTGTGGCACCGGGAC
>JBAVKY010000204.1:0-2458 GCA_049688555.1 Propionicimonas sp. | reverse complement strand
GGGTGGCGCCGCCGCCGCCGGCCGAGGAAGCCTTGATGGTGATGTCACCGCTGGTGACAGCAGCCTTGGCGATGGACGCGACGACGTCGTCGACGACCTGGTTGGTCGCGATGGCCAGACCGATCGTGATGGCCCCTGCGACGCCGCCCACGGCGCCGGCGATCGCAGCCGCCCCGGCCAGGGCGCTGATCGTGGAGTCGTCGCTCGCGGTCAGGGAGATGCTGCTGGCCTTGACGGTGACGACTTCGGCCACACCCTCGATGGTCGCCTTGACGTCGGTGGCGATCCGGTTGGCCGCGTACACCCCGGCGCCGCTGATGGCCACGCCCGCAGCGCCGCCACCGAGGGCGACCGCGCCGGTCGCGACGATCGCGTCGATCTTTTGGGTCGCCGTCGCGGTCAGGGTGAGGGCACCGGTCGCGTCGATGTCGGTGCCCGAGCTGTAGGCGCGGACCTGAGCGCGATCGTAGGCACCAACCAACTGCCACCAGGTGGCGTCGCCGTATTCCTGGATCGAGAGGTCGAGCGGGGAGCCGCCTTCGTTCACGAGCGGGTCAGTTCCCACGTACTGGTAGAAGTCGCCGGTCCGCGCGCCCGTCACGATCTCGACCGTCTCGTCGTTGCTGACGGTCTCAGGGGTTGCGCTGGACAGGTGGGTGGCGGTCAGGGAGGAAGGATCCCAGCCGATGAAGTTGCGGGCCACCGAGACCCCGAGGGCGGCGCCCACTCCGCCGGCGCCGACCGCGGCAGCTGCAGCGACCGCGAGCACCTTTGCTTCGATGGTCGCCGTGTTGGTGGCGCTGATAGTGATGTCGCCGTCGCTCGTCAGTGAGCCGCCGTCGACGTAAGCGTTGACCTTGCTGAGGATGATGTTGGTCGCTTGGGCGCCCGCGCCGCTCACCCCGACGGCGACGGTGGACACCGCGACCGACAGAGAGGCTGCCGCGGTCCAGGCCTTGATCATCGCGCTCTCCATGGCCGAGATCAGGACGTCGCCCGCGGCAATCGTGGCAGCGGTGTTCGCGACGTAGGCAGCCACGTTGTTGTCGATGCGGTTCCACGCGAGCGCCACGCCGATGGAGATGGCGACCCCGACGTTCGGCGCGAACGAGGCGGCGATCGACGCCGCGCCGGTGATCGCGTTGATGAGGGAGGTGTCAATCGCCTTGATGGTGATCGAGGCGACCGGGATAGCGTCGGTGCCGACGTTGCAGCCGTCGAGGAACGCGGCCGTCCGGGCCGAGATCGAGTTCGTCGCCGCCGCGCCCGAGGCACCCACCGCGCCGCCATCGCCCACGGCGACGGCCATCGACCCGGCCATGACCAGCGCGTCGATCCTCTGGTCGGTGGTCGCGGTGAGCGCCAGGTCTGCGGTCGTCACGGTGAAGAACACGTCGGAGTTGAGGATGGAGGCTGAGGTCAGCGTGCCGATGACGTTCTCCGCGACGGACCCGCCGATCGCCACACCGAGGCCAGCCGCCCCCGCGCCCGCACCGATCGCCACGGCCGCGATCAGGGCCGTGATCGCGGAGGTGTCGCTGGCACTCAGGCTGACGTCGCCCCCGCTGGTAATCGTGGAGCCGCTGATAGCCGCGGTGGTCGTCGTCGTGATCTCATTGCGCGCCCAAGCGCCGGCCCCGGCCACGCCACCGCCGAACGTGCCAGCACCCACGGCCACCGATGCGGCGGCGGAGACGGCGAGAATGCTGGCGTCTTCGACCGCCTCGAGAGTGAGGCCGCCCGATGTGGTGGTGAAGGAGTCCGCGTTGGCGATGGACGCCTCGACCTGGTTGGCAATCACGTTCTTGGCCAGCGAGACCGCGACCGACACGGCGACCCCCGCCGTGCCGCCGAACGCGAACGCCAGGGAGGCCGCCCCGACGATCGCGGAGATCGACGACGTGTCCCGCGCCGCCAGCTCGGCCGAGGCGACGCTGATCCCGGTGGCGCCGTCGCCGTCGAGGTACGACTTCACGTGCGCGGCGACCCGGTTCTCGGCCCAGACACCCGCGCCACTGACCCCTACGCCAGCAGTGCCGCCGCCGGCGACCGCCGCCGAAGCAGACACGACGAGAGCGCTGATCGTGTGGGACGCCGTCGCGAGCAGGGTGAGTGCGCCGCCCGCGGTGAGCGCCGACCGCAGGACGTACGCCTGGGTCTGGGTGGGGGACGACCCGCCGTCCAACGTCTCGCCGATCAGGTTCTTCGCGATCGCCAGCCCGATGGAGACGCCAACCCCGGCCGTGCCGCCGCCGGAAGCGGCTGCGGAGAGCGCGGCGATGGTGGCGGTGATCGCCTTCGTGCTCGCGGCGTCGAGGTCGATGATGGTGGCGCTGGACACGGTCGAGTCGTCGATGTGGGCGTTGGCCCTTGAGGTCACGGAGTTCAGCGCGACGGCGCCCGCTCCGCTGACAGCCACGCCGACCGTCCCGCCGCCGAAGCCAAGGGCGAAGGAGGC
>JBAVKY010000203.1:0-6781 GCA_049688555.1 Propionicimonas sp. | reverse complement strand
CTCGGTGGCCACCGAGCGCGCGCTCCCGGCGTTCTGCATCTTCACCGACGCCACCTTGATGGCTATCGCTGAGCGACGACCAACCGACGCGTCCGGCTTGTTGGCGGTGCCGGGAGTTGGCCGGGTCAAGTGCGAACAGTACGGCCCGACGGTGTTGGCGATCCTGGCTGGAGGGGGGCCACCGGCGGGCGCTGAACCGCTTCAGTCGGCGAAGCCCGGCAAGTAGGCCCGCAGCACTGAAGCGAAGTTGGCGCTCACGTCCAGTTGGGCGAGTACGGCGATGCCGCTCATCCACACCCGGTAGATGAGCGAATAGTCGGGCGGGATGTTCAACTGCATCGCCACCCCTTGCGGCCCCATGCTGGTGTGTACCCGGACAAATTGGGCGCGCGTCCATTCCCGGTTGAACCGGAAGGTTTCCACCATCGCGGGTTCGACGAAGGGGTTCAGGTAGTTCAGGACCGCGGCGGGATCCAGGTCGCCTCGGACGAAGCCTTCGTCGACCAACCCCGCCAGAACCGCGTCGGCGTCTCCGGCGACGGCATCTCGAATCAAGCGTCCCATCGGCTCGGGCAGCCCGTTGGGCAGCCGTGAGACGAGGCCGAAGTCGAGAACGGCGAGCTTGCCATCGGGGGTGACGAGGTAGTTCCCGGGGTGGGGGTCGGCGTGCAGCAGCCCGGCCAGGGAGGGCCCAGCGAACAGGAAGGTGACGTAGTCGAGACCGGCCGCATTGCGTTCGGCCTCTGGACGGTCGGTCAAGGTGGTGAGTTTCACCCCGTCCACCCAGTCGGACACCAGCACCCGCCGCGTGGCGAGGTGCACGCGAGGCACGATGAAGCGAGGGTGTCCCACTACGGCGTCGGCCATCTGCTGCTGCGAGGCGCCTTCGAGCACGTAGTCGACCTCCTCAAAGACGCGTTCGGCGATCTCGCGGGTCATGGCCACGACATCAAGGCCTCCGGTGAGGGGAGCGACCGCCGTGGCGAGGCGCTGGATCTGCTTGAGGTCGTTGGCGAGCGCCACGTCGGCCCCCGGGTACTGCACCTTGACCGCGACGGTTTGGCCCGACCCGGCGAGCTTGGCCCGGTGCACCTGTCCGATGGAGGCCGCGGCCGCAGGACGGGGGTCGAACTCCGCGAAGTGGCTGCGCCAGTTCGACCCGAGTTCCGCGCGGAGAACCTGATGCACCCGGGAGGTCGGCATTGGGGGAGCGGAGTCCTGCAGGGCGCGCAACCGGGCTCGGAATGGGGCCGCGATGTCCTCCGGCAGCATGGCCTCCATCATCGACATGGCCTGGCCGAACTTCATCGCCCCGCCCTTGAGCTCGCCGAGCACCGTGAACAGCTGCTCCGCCGCCGCGTCGCGAAGTTGTGCGTCCACTTCCTCGGCAGAAGCACCCATCAGCCTGCGGCCCATGCCGAGGGTGGCTCGCCCCGCGGCGCCCAACGGCAAGCTCAGCAGCCGGGCGTTTCGACCGAAGGTTCCCTCGGGTAGGACGCGGGAGCGGTCGCCTGGCTCACGGCGAGGTTCAGTCACTTGGCCAGTGTGCCTTGTGATTCCTCATGCCATGACCAGCAGGCAGCCACACTCAGGGTGCGCTGGCCAGTCCCGGGTGTGCAGGGACTGGTCGGCAGCCCCCAGTTCCAGCGTTCGGCCCGCGACGTCCGGAGTGCCGCCGGCCAGGTGGCAGCGAATCTGGGCCACGGCCGTCGCGACCGCCCAGCTCTGTAGCGCAGGGTCACTCGGTGCGGGGTCTGTGCACAACTGGGCGACCAGCCGCGGCCAGGCCGGGTCGTAGCGGCAACGCAGCAGGTCATGGCAACGGACGCACGGCGTCCGACCGGGGATCACCAGGGGGCCGACCACGGCGCGCCCGGCTTCAAGGCGGGTCACCAAGTGGGTCCGATCCGCACGGAGCAGGGCATCGGTCAGGGCTCGATCAGGCTCCTGAGTTTCGGTGGCGACGATCGTGAGCTCCGGCCAGGACTGCGCCACTCCACTCCAGTGCAGGACGGGAGATGGTCGACACCTGGCACCCTGGCGGCGCCGGGGGCCCGACGGCGGACGGCTACTGGCGATTCGAATCGGGACGACGCCGATGCTGCGTTCCAACAGCGAACACAGATCATCGGCCAGGGTGCCGGAGCCAACTACGCCGACAGCGCGGGTGGCCGGTTGGCTCCGGTGGGGCTCCAGCAGCTGGTGATCGTCCAGTTGCCGCACCAGCCAACGCAGCCAGACGACCCCGAGCTCCGGGAGCAGCCGATCTAGGTCGGCCACGGAGCGCGGTTCATGGAGGGCATCGATCGCCTCCGCCAGCGCGGCCGGAACACCGTCGAGGATCAGGCCCGCGGGTGCGTCGAGGCCGAGCTGCAGCACTCCAGGGGAACGCCAAGCTCGAACCACGGGGCGACGGAGTCGGAACTGCTGCTCGGGGGAGTTCACCCATCAACTTCACTGCTTCAAGCCGTGACCTGCCCAGTAGCCTTGCCCGATTGACAACACCGGCAGACGACTTGCCAACAACGACACTGATAACCAGAAACCGAGCGTCACCAGACACGAGAGCGCCGGGCCCGGCGGGGCCACGGCGCTCTGGTTTGCTGAGAGGCGGGGTTCAGGCCTGCTTCGGGAGGAAGCGGGTCAGATTGGTGCCGCACACAGGGCACTTGGCCTTGGCGATCCGGGTGCCCTTCTGGTTCACACTAACGTCGCCACTCGCGTCGCGGTGATCCTTGCACTTCACGCAGTAGAAAGACCCCGTGTAGCTGTCCTGCGCCACTGGTACTCCTCGTCGTAGTTGGGTTGCCCTACCGTCGAGGCGGGGCATCTTGCCGCGTAAGTCTACACACGCGCTCACGGCAGGCGTCTGCAGCGAGTTCGGCCGGTGCGACCGGACGGTCCCGTGCGATTGGACGTTGCGAGGCCCTCACCGGTTCAGTAGCCGCTTGCCTTCCCCTGCGAGCGGTCTGGCCCGGGAGGGCCTCAGGAGTGGAAGCTACCGGTCAGCCTCGGGTCAGGTCAAGACGGGCGTGTCGCGGTGCGGGGTCGGTCGCGGTGAGGTGTTGTCAGACCGGCCGAATAGGGTGCGTGCATGGAATCACCATCGGTGCAGATACGACGCAGCGCGCGACGGCGCAGCACGCTGACGGTCTTCCGCGAGCACGGGCGGCTGGTCGCAGTCGTCCCGGCGCGGATCACCGCCAGCCAGGAGACGCAATTGGTGCCGCCGCTCGTCGAGCGGTTCCTCGCCAAGGAAGCCAGGCGAACCATCCCCGCCGGGGATGAGGCGCTCCATCAGAGAGCAATGGAGGTCGCCGAGATCTTCCTGCTGCCCTGGGTGGAAGGACCGCTCCCGGAGTTCAGCGTGACCTGGGTGTCAAACCAGCGCCGACGCTGGGGTTCCTGTCACCCAAGCAGCGGCCGCATCCGGATCACCGACCGGTTGCGGAGAGCGCCTGATTGGGTGGGTGACTACGTGCTGCTCCACGAGGTGACGCACCTGGTGGAGCCGGCACACTCCCCACGTTTTTGGGACCTGGTCGGGCACTACCCCCACGCCGATCGCGCCAAGGCATTCCTGGACGGAATGGAATTCGCCACGACCGTGCCTCACCCTCTCGACTGACCCGGCTGGTCGCCCCCCGCTTCGTCCAGCAGCCGGGCAAGTTCTGCGTCGAGGTCGTCAGGGACTTGGCTCACGTGACCATGCTCGGCGTAACCCAGCGGATCGTCCAGATCCGCGGCCGTGGGGACGAGGTCCGGGTGGTCCCAGGCGTCGTCCCTCGCCTCCGGACCCCGGGTCGCGCGCGTGGCCGCCCAGACATTCGCCGCGTCTCGCATCCTGCGGGGACGGAGCTCAAGGCCAACCAGGGCCTTGAGGGCCGCCTCGGCAGGACCGCCAGCCGCGCGGCGGCGGCGCATCATCTCAGTGAGCGCCACGGCGGACGGCATGCGATCGCGGGTCACCTGCTCGACGACCTCGTCGACCCAGCCTTCGACGAGCGCGAGCAGGGTCTCGAGCCTGCCGAGCACTTCTCGTTGCTCCTCGGTGACGGCAGGGGCGAAAAGCGACCCTGCCACCACCTGGCCTGCCTGTTCGATCTGTTCGGGAGTCATCGAGTTGCTGATCTGTGATTCGATGGCCTGCTCAAGGGCGTCTGGATCGATCGCAATCCCGCGAGCGTAGTGCTCCACCAGCGCCAGCAACTGGGGGCCGAGCCAGCCGACCGCAGCGAAGAGTCGCTGCCGTGCGGTCTCCCGCAGGGCGAGGAAGAGCAGTACATCAGAGGCGTCGACATCCAACCCGTCGCTGAACTGGGCGATATTGGTGGGCAGCAGCGCGACCTGCGGCGTCCGTGTCAGAGGCAGGCCGATGTCGCCACCGCTGACCGCCTCGGTAGCGAGCCTGCCCAGTGACTGACCGACCTGTGCTGCGAACATGCCACCGGCGGCAGCCCGGATCATTGGCTGCATCATGCCCGCCGCAGGGTCTTCGGTTCCCTGGCGATCCAGCAAGCCGCCCAGGGCGGCACTCAGATGGGTGACCACGGGTCGGGTTAGCTGCTGCCAGGTCGCGAAGGTGTTCTCGACCCACTCGGCACGGCTCCACGCTGCTGCAGGCCGAGCCACCGCAGGGAAGGCGATCTGTTCATCGAGCCAGAGATCCGCCAGGGCGGAGGCGTCGCGGACGGCAGCATGCTGCGCGGCCAGCGGGGTAGGATCGGCGCCGTCCGCTGCTGTCACCTTGCGCGCAATGTCCTTGGTGAACTGCCAGTTCATGCCCGATTCGTCGGACGGCCCATGACTCGCCAGTTGGCTGGTGAAAGCACTCATCATGCTCTGCATGCGACCCATGAGCGCTTCGATGTCGAGGCGGCCGTCCGGCCCGGGGGTGAGCCCGAACTGCGCGAGGAACTTCAGCAGGGCCTCTTCATCGGGTCGGTTGGATCCATCGTCGGGGCCCGGAATGCCCGCATTGCCCTGGTCACTCACGCCCATCTCCTTCGTCGTTCCCCACCATTGTCCATCACGGCCCAAGGTATCGGCCCGTGCCTCGACGGTTGCGCTCGCAGGGTAGTCTCGCACCGGTAAATGACCGATCACGCGGGGAGCCGGAGGGGGACCAGTGACCAAGCAGACCTGGACGGCCGCCGTCGCCGCCTTGCTCTTCGTCGCGTTCGCTGCCGTGATCGCGATGGTTCCCGTCCCCTACGTGACCTGGGCTCCCGGGGCCACGCACGATCTGCTGGGCGAGGTCGACGGCAAGCCTGCGATCACCGTCGAAGGCGCCGACACTTATCCGACTTCTGGGGAACTGCGCATCGCGACCGTGGCCGTCACGAGGGCAGACGCCAGCCTGACCCTGCCCGAAGCGCTGTTCTCGTTCTGGCTGCCCTCCCGGGAGGTCCTGCCCCGGGAGGCCATCTACCCCTCAGGGGTCGAGGCGTCGCAAGTGCAGGAGGCCGAGGCGCGGCAGATGGGCGATTCGCAAGACACCGCGGTGGTGGCGGCGTTGCGGGCCGCAGGAGTGACGGTGGCCGAACTCCCGATGGTGACCTCGGTCGTAGCTTCCGGCCCGGCGAACGGCAAGCTGAAACCGGGCGACCTGATCACCGCGGTCGACAACGTCGTGGTCACCACCGTGCAAGAGGTCCAGGACGGGATCCAGCGCCACCATGTCGGTGATGTCGTGAAGCTGGACTTGATCAGAGACGGCGCTCCGCTGACGCAGTCGATCACCACGCGTGCCTTCGCCAGCGAGCCAGACGTACCCGAGGTGGGGGTCCGGCTCTCGATCGGCTACACCTTCGAACCGGTGGTCAGCTTTGGGATCGACCCCAAGATCGGCGGATCCAGCGCGGGGCTCATGTTCTCGTTGGCGCTGTACGAGAAGCTCACCCCAGGCTTCCTGGTCGACGGACGGGTGATCGCCGGGACCGGCACCATCGCCGATGACGGCCAGGTCGGGGCCATCGGTGGGGTCCAGGAGAAGCTCGCCGCCGCCGAGGCGGCGCACGTCACGCTCTTCCTGATCCCTCGCGACAACTGCGACGACCACGTGGAACCCCACCCGAGCCTTCAGGTAGTGCCGGTTTCGACGCTGGGGGAAGCGTTGAAAGTGCTCGGGGATTCCGGCGCTCAGAGCCCCGACCAGCTGCCACGGTGCCCATGACCGCGACCGATGAGGCGGCGCTGGCGGCCGCACTGGTGGAAGTCGAACGTCACGTCCAGCGGTCCGGCTGGGACCAGCCCGCGCGGCTCTTCGCGCTGGTGCGCACCGCGGAACTGATCGCGGCGGAGCCCGGTCTGGCCGAGCATCTCGGCAAAGGGCTGGCGGACGGCTTCACCTCCATCGAGCAGGAGGAGTTCAGCGCGGGGGCCGATCTCGGCGAGACTCTCGAGCGGATCACGTGGCCACCGACCGTGGCAGGCTGCGTGCTGGCGCTGGAAAGGTCTTTCGTCCCGCCGGAGGTCGAAACCGAACTACCCAGCGACCCGGCGCAGGCGGCCATCGTCGTCGCGAGCCATCCGCTGCGGCTCGACCTTCGGGTGGTGGTGGGCGCCACCAGGGGGGGCGGCAGCCACGGCGTCGCCCGGGTCAAGGGAACCGAGGAACTCGTCGGGGGTGCCGACCTGGTGCCGGATCTGGCTTGGGCCTTGTCACGTACATTGGACTGAACCCGCCGAAGCTGTACGAGGAGAACACGTGCCAACAACGCTGGCCCGCCGTGGGCCGCTACTTCCCACCCTGCTTGTCGCGGGTGTGCTGGTGGTGGCC
>JBAVKY010000202.1:0-2153 GCA_049688555.1 Propionicimonas sp. | reverse complement strand
CACTGGGCCTGACCACACAACTGCCGGCCGTACCGCACCTGGTTACCTGCGGACCGGTCCCCACCGGGCTGTCAGCAGTGGCGGTGAGCCGGCGCAACAACCTGGCCCGCCTGCAACTGGGCTACACCGAGGTCGCGGTACTGGAACTTCTACGCGACTGGCAGACCACCACCCAAGCCACCTGGGGTCAGATCGTCACCGCCCTCCGCGCGGCCATCGACGCCGGGGCCCTTGACACCAACAAACTGGCAGCCGCGGGCCGCTGCGAGCCCCACCCCAACGTTCGGCACGACCTGACCGCCCTACTCACCGATTCGGCCCAACCAGGTCAGGCAATCGCGTGACCGACCCACGCCTGCGCGACGACCTGGACACCCTGGCCGCACTGGTCAACCTCACCGCAGCGGCCAACAGCCTGCACCCCCCTCTGTGCCAACCTCAGCTGAGACAGGGTTGATAGTTCTTTCCGGGTAGTTCAGAGGGCGTGGAAGAGGTTGGTTCCATGTCGATCAGTCAAGATGTTCCGGTCCGCGTACATGCTGTCCAGATGGAGGATGTTCCCGACGTTGAGGTTGCCCCGCGGGCTAAGGCCCGCTCGTTCTCGGCGTCGTACAAGGCACGTGTCCTGGCCGAGTTCGAGGCCCTGCCAAAGAGTGAGCGGGCCGGGTTCCTGCGCCGTGAGGGCCTGTACTCCACGTTGGTCCGCAAGTGGCAGAAACAGGCCTTGCGGGCCACCGAGGCGGCGCTGACCGACCGGACTGCGGGGCGGCCGGCCGCGGACCCGCGGGTCAAGGAGATCGCCGGGCTGAAAGCGCAGATCGTGCGCCTGGAAGGGGAATTGGCTGACAGCCGGAGGGTCGCTGACGTTCAAGCAAAACTCTTCGCACTCTTGGGCGAGTTGTCCAGGAGTGCGGCCAACCAGGACAGGCCGGGCAGCTGATGGATGCCGCGGTCGAGGCGCTGGTCACCGACATCGGGGTGACCCGCGTGCGGGCCTGCCGGCTGGTCGGACGGTCCCGGGCGTCGCACTACCGGGCTACCAGCCCACCACCGGCACCCAAGCCACCCCGGGCACCCAAGGCCCAGCCCAGGGCCCTGAGCGAGGCAGAGAACGCCGGACTGCTGGCAGCGCTGCACTGCGACCGGTTCATCGACACCGCCCCGCCGGAGGTGTACGCCATCCTGCTCGACGAGGGTGTCTACCTGGGCTCGGTTTCCACGATGTACCGGCTACTTCGCCAGGTCGGCGAGGTACGTGAACGACGCGCCCAAGCGGCGCACCCGGCTTCGGTGAAGCCCGAGCTGGTCGCCCACGCGCCCAACGAGATCTGGTCCTGGGACATCACCAAGTTGCATGGCCCGGCGAAGTGGACGTACTTCTACCTGTACGTGATCATCGACATCTTCTCCCGCTACATCGTGGGGTGGATGCTGGCCCCAGCCGAGCGGGCGACCCTGGCCCAGGCGCTCATCGATGACTCGATCACCAAGCACGCCACCAACCCCGTGGGGCTGACCCTGCACGCCGACCGCGGCTCCTCAATGGCCTCCAAACCGGTGGCGTTCCTGCTGGCCGACCTCGGGGTCACCAAGAGCCATTCCCGGCCCCACGTCCCCAACGACAACCCGTTCTCCGAATCCCAGTTCAAGACCATGAAATACCGGCCCGAGTTCCCCGGAAAGTTCGACACCATCGAAGAAGCCCGAGACTTCTGCCGAACCTTCTTCGCCTGGTACAACTTCGATCACAGGCACTCGGGGATCGGCTGGCACACCGCCGCCAGTGTCCACTTCGGCACCGCAGCGCAGATCCGAGAACAACGAGCCGAAACTCTGGACGCCGCCTACCGGGCCCACCCCGAACGGTTCGTATCAAAACCACCCAAACCCCCGACGATCGACGCCACGATCTGGATCAACAAACCCGAAGAGGAGACCACCACGACAACCTGACATTCATCCCCCGACCTGTCTCAAAAGAGTTGACAAATTCCGCGAGCCCGCCCGGCGTGGGGGGTGAGCGGGTTGCTGCGGGGATGCTGGCGGGGGCCCCGCCGGTGTTCACACCCTGTTCAAGGGTGCCGTTGGCGGGGTTGTTCCTGGCCCTTCCCGGGATGGCGGCCAGCGGGCTGATCGAATGCGCCCGGCAGGTG
>JBAVKY010000201.1:0-1653 GCA_049688555.1 Propionicimonas sp. | reverse complement strand
TCTTCGATCCGTTGACCAACCGGGAGACCGCCGCAGCGGCATTGGCGCTTGTCACCGAGCACCTCGGCGAGCGCCCGGTGCTCGCGGTGGTGTACTCGCACTCCCACGTCGACCACTTCGGTGGCGTGAGGGGCGTCGTGGACGTGGCCGACGTGAAGGCCGGACGGGTGCAGGTGATCGCGCCGGTCGGGTTCATGGATCACGCGGTGGCTGAGAATGTGTACTCGGGCAACGCCATGAACCGGCGGGCCTTCTATCAGTACGGACTGCTGCTGGCCCGCAGTCCGTTCGGCCACGTCGACCAGGCGATCGGCAAGGGTGTCGCGTCGGGTTCCGTGGGCCTGATCGCACCGAACGTGATCATCAGCGACGACATCGAGGAACTGACCGTCGACGGCGTCCGGATGGTCTTCCAGAACACCCCGGGTACTGAAGCTCCTGCGGAGATGAACACGTGGTTCCCCGACTTGAAGGCGTTCTGGGCGGCGGAGAACATCGTCGCCACCATCCACAACATCTACACGCTGCGCGGCGCTCTTGTCCGCGACGCCCTGGAGTGGTCGCGGCAGATCAACAAGGCGCTCTACCTATTCGGCCGCGACGCCGACGTGATGTTCGCCTCCCACTCCTGGCCACGTTGGGGTAACGACCGGATCCAGGAGGTGATGCGGACCCAGCGGGATACCTACGCGAACCTGAACAACGGCGTGCTCCACCTGGCCAACCAGGGCGTCACCATCAACGAGGTGCACAACGAGTACCGGGTGCCAGTTAGCCTGCAGCAGCAGTGGTCGGCCCGCAGCTACCACGGCTCGGTCGAACACAACAGCCGCGCCGTGATCAACCGCTACCTCGGCTATTGGGACGGGAACCCGGCCACTCTGATCCCCCTTTCGCCCGGCGACTCGGCACCGCTCTACGTCGCGCTGATGGGCGGCTCGGAACCGATCCTCGCCAAAGGCCAAGAATTGGTCGAGGCCGGCGATTACCATCTGGCGGTCGAAATCCTGAACAAGTTGGTCTACGCCGAACCCGACAACGCTGCCGCCAAGGCACTCTTGGCGGACGCGTTCGAGCAGATCGGCTACCAGCAGGAGAGCCCCAGCGTCCGCAACAGCTTCCTGGCCGCGGCACTGGAACTGCGTTCCGGCATCCCTACCGGCGCCAGCACCAAGACCGGGGGGCCGGACATGATCCGTGCGCTCAGCACCAGTCAGTTCCTCGACTTCCTCGGGATTCGGCTTGATAGCGCCGCCGCAGAAGGGTTGGCGTTCACCATCAACCTGGTCACCCCGGACAACGACGAAGAATTCGCGGTCGAGCTGAGTAATGCCACCTTGACCAACCTGGACGGATTCCTGAACGAGCACCCCGACCTGACCATCACAGTCAACCGGAGCGACCTTGAGGAGGCCATGATCGGCGCCACCACGCTCCAACAGTTGATCATCGATGGCGTGGCGGTACTCGACGGCGACCCGGGAGTGCTAACCACCCTCGCCTCGCTGCTGGTGCACTTCGAAGTGGGCTTCGAAATCATGCCGGGAACCGGGGCGGGCGCAGCGGGTGAACCGCTGGCCGACTTCGAGCAGGAGCCCCTGGCCGATACCTCCGGAGGCTGAGCCGTACTCGCCGTCCGGGTCAGTCCTCAGC
>JBAVKY010000200.1:0-8380 GCA_049688555.1 Propionicimonas sp. | reverse complement strand
GCATTGCCCCTCCTGATTCACTGCGGCCGGACGTCTCCGGACCTCTTCACAGTATGTGACTGAGCACGCGATCAGAAGGCCATTAGCCAAGCAATAGAGTGTGTCCCGTGAGTGATTACCTGGTGTGGGTCGACTGCGAGATGACTGGTCTCGATCTGATATCCGATGCACTCATCGAGGTGGCCGCTCTGGTGACCGACGCGGATCTCAACGTGCTCGGCGAGGGCATCGACGTGATCATCCGTCCACCGCAGGCAGCCCTCGACCAGATGGGCGACTTCGTCCGGACGATGCACGCGAACTCTGGCCTGACCGACCAACTCAGCGACGGTCTGAGTCTCGCCGATGCCGAAGCGAAGGTACTGGACTACATCCGCGCCTACGTTCCCGAGGTCCGCAAGGCCCCCCTGGCCGGTAACACGATCGGGACGGATCGTTCCTTCCTCGCCCGTGACATGCCCATCCTGGAAGGACACGTCCACTACCGCAACGTTGACGTGTCCAGTCTCAAGGAACTGGCCCGGCGATGGTTCCCTCGGGCGTACTACAACACGCCGGCCAAGACCGGCAACCATCGGGCCTTGGCCGACATCTGTGAGTCCATCGAAGAACTTCGTTACTACCGCGACGCGATCTTCCTGCCCCCCCCGGGACTGCCCACCTCGTCATTGCGCGAGATCGCGCTGCGCCACGAGGCTGCGCTCACCTCGGTCATCGGCGCTTCGGCTGTCGTCGTCCGGGACGAGGATTTCGAATCGTCCGACGTTTCCGGCTAAGCTGTCCCAGCCAAGAGGCGTATTCGGTGGCGCATGGTGGGTATAGCTCAGATGGTAGAGCACCTGGTTGTGGTCCAGGATGTCGCGGGTTCGAGTCCCGTTACTCACCCCACCGCGATCTCACGGAACGAAACCCCCCGCAGTCCGACTTTGGCCCGACCCCTTCGAGGCGACTCCGATGAACCACCCGAACCACCCGTGGCGCCGCTACGTCGCCATCGGCGACTCCTTGAGTGAGGGTCTGGCGGATTACTACGCCGATGGCCACCCCCGGGGGTGGGCGGACCGGCTTGCCCAAGGGCTCGCGGACCGGTGCGGTGAAGACGTCGGCTACGCCAACCTGGCGATCCGGGGGCGGCTGATCCAACCGATCCTGGCCGAACAGGTGGAACCGGCGCTGGCCCTCAGGCCCGACCTCGTCTCGCTCTGGGGCGGCGGCAACGACCTGCTGCGCCCCGACGCCGACCCCGACGAGATGGCGGCCGCCGTGGAGACGGCGGTGATCACGCTGCGTGACGCGGGAGCAGATGTCCTGATCGGGCTCGGAGTGGACCCGAAGGACTCCCCCGTCATCAAGCTGACCCGCAAGCGGGTGGCCATCTACAACCTGAACCTGGCCACGATGGCAGCGCGCCACGGTGCCCACGTCGTGAACACCTGGGGCATGCGAAGCCTGCGCGACTGGCGGATGTGGGACGCCGATCGGCTGCACCTGAACAGCGAGGGCCACCGCCGGGTTGCGCAAGCGGCTCTGGTGTCGCTCGGGCTCGATCCGGATTCACCGGACTGGGATTCCCCGCTGCCTCCACGCGCACCCATGACACGCCGCGAAACTCTGGACTGGAACCTCGCGTGGTGCCGCAATGACCTTGCCCCCTGGCTTGGCCGGCGGATTCGTCGCACCAGTTCGGGACAGGGGCGAGCCCCCAAGCACGCGAGGTACCACGTCGTCTCCCCGGGTGGCGGCAGCCCCGCTGACCTGGGCCAACAGGCAGAATAGGCCGCATGGCGGACGCACGGCACACCCACAGCAAGCCTCCTGCGCTGAGTAGGAAGGCTGAGGTGACCCTGCGGCTGGCGACCGCCGCCGGCGACGTCGCCGCCTGGGTCTCCCGGATCACCGGACGGGGCTCTGGCGCGTCCATTCGGGGCCAGGTGCTCACCCGGTTGGCACCGACAGCCTTCGCCGACCTCCTGCAGGGACGACGCATTCTGGCCGTCTCCGGCACCAACGGTAAGACCACCACGACGCACTTCCTGGCCGCGGCGATTCGCGAGTCGCTTGGTGCAGACGCGGGTCGCCTGGTCACGAACGCCGACGGGGCGAACCTTCGCTACGGCATCGCCAGCGCGCTGTCGAAGAGCCGTTCGGCCGACATCGCCGTGCTCGAGACCGACGAGCGGGTGGTCTCCGACATGATCGCGCTCGGACACCCCGAGGTGCTGGTCTTCCTCAACTTCAGCCGCGACCAGTTGGACCGGCACCACGAGATCAAGGCGCTCGGGCGGGCGTGGCGGATGGCGCTGCAGCAGGCCGGCGAGTCGGGTCCCACGATCGTCGCCAACGCCAGCGACCCGCTCGTGGTGTGGTCGTCAAGCACCGCCGCCCGCGTGCTCTGGGTCGAGGTGGACACCCTGTGGAGCGCCGACGCGGCGCTGTGCCCCGGCTGCGGGACGGTGCTGTCGCGGTTGCGCAGCGACGGCCGCGACCGGTGGGACTGCCCCGGCTGCGAATTGACCCAACCGCGTGCCGACTACCAGGTGACGGGCACGTCCGTCCGCCTCCCCGATGGGCAGATCGTCGTCCCGGAGTTGCAGGTGCCCGGCTCATTCAACATCTCCAACGCCGCCTGTGCCCTGGCTGCCGCCGTCGAGTTCGGGGTTGACACGGCCACGGCGCTGGCGGGGATGCGCACGGTGGTCTCCCCCGCTGGGCGGTTCGCGACCGTCCAGTTCGGGGCGACGACCGCACGGCTCCTGCTCGCCAAGAACCCGGCGGGCTGGGCCGAGGCGCTGCCGCTGGCAGCCTCCAACCCGGTGGTGCTGGCAATCGACTCGGTGGCAGCAGACGGCAAGGATGTCTCCTGGTTGTGGGATGTCGACTACGAGCAACTGGCGGGCAGAACGGTGATCGCGACCGGCCCACGGGCGCAGGATCTTGCCGTCCGACTGGGATACGCCGGCGTCGAGCACCGCATCGTTCCGGACCTGGCCGCGGCGTTGGCCGGACACCCGCACCCGGTCGACGTGATCGCGACCTACACCCCCTTCCAGCGGCTGCTCAAGATGGGAGGGCTGCTATGACCCGGCCGGTCGAGATCGTCCTGGTGTACCAGTCACTGCTCGGCATCTACGGCGACCGCGGCAACGCCATGGTGCTGCGACAGCGGCTCCTGCAGCGTGACATCGACGCAGAACTGATCGAGGTGGAACCCGGGGACGTGGTGCCCTCCACCGGCTCGGTATACCTGCTCGGTGGCGGCGAGGACGCCGCCCAAGTTTCCGCCGTGAAGTACCTCAAAGAGGACGGCCACCTGTTCGAGGCGATTGGTTCGGGTGCGGTGCTGTTCGCGGTGTGCGCGGGCTACCAGATCGCCGGGCAGACCTTCACCGTCGGCGAGCGCGACGAGATCATCGAGGGGCTCGGCCTACTGGACGTCACGACCCGGCGCGGCACCGAGCGGGCTGTCGGTGAGATCCTCACCCGGTGGGAACGGCCGGACGGCGTGGAATCACTGATCACGGGCTTTGAGAACCACGGCGGATTCACGACCTTGGGGCCGGAGGCGGCCCCGCTCGCCTTCGTCGAGATCGGCATCGGCAACGCCAATGACGGTACCGAGGGCGCCGTCCAGGGCAAGGTGATCGGAACATACCCGCACGGCCCGGTCTTGGCCCGTAACCCGGAGTTGGCCGACCACCTGCTTGAGCTCGCCCTGGAGCGACGCCTCGATCCCTTGCCGAACGATGAGATCACCGAACTGCGGCGCCAGCGCGTTGCGGCGATCCGCCGGCAGGGCCTGCGGCGCTGAACCACCCACCGTCCTGGAGATTCGGGAACCGATTTCGTCCGCACCGCAGCGGTGCGCTAAAGTTTCGTCTCGCGCGCCGCTAGCTCAACTGGCAGAGCAGCTGGCTCTTAACTAGCGGGTTCGGGGTTCGAGTCCCTGGCGGCGCACAAACGAAAGGCCCCGTGCAACACACGGGGCCTTTCGCCATTCGGTCTGAACTGTCAGCCCTTCACGCCACCGGCCAGCAGGCCGCGGACGAAGTAGCGCTGCAGCGACAGGAACACGACCATCGGTACCAGCATCGAGATGAAGGCACCCGCTGAGAGCAGGTGCCACTTGCTGCCGAAGCTGCCGGACAGGCCCGCGATGACCTTGGTCATCGGGGAGTATTCCGTGGACGCGAAGGTGAGGGAGACCATCAGGTCGTTCCACACCCACAGGAACTGGAAGATTCCGAATGAGGCGATGGCCGGCACCAGGAGTGGCATGAGCACCTGGAAGAAGACCCGGACGTGGCCTGCACCATCGACGCGGGCCGCTTCGATGAGGGAGGCAGGAATCTCCTTCATGAAGTTGTGCATCAAGAAGATGGCCAGCGGCAACCCGAAGATGGTGTGCGACAGCCACACCGTCCAGAAGGTGCCCGCCAGACCCCACTGCACGTACTGCGTGAGCAGCGGGATCAGGGTGACCTGGATGGGGATGACCTGCAGGGCAAAGACCGCAGCGAACAAAATGCTGCGCCCCTTGAAGTCGATCCAGGCGAAGGCGTACGCCGCCAGCAGCGCCAGGATGATCGGGATGATCACCGCCGGAATCGTGATGATGAACGAGTTGACGAACGAGTTCATCATGTTGTTGGCGTTCAACGCCTCGCTGTAGTTGTCCGTGGTGAAGGACGGGTCAACAAAGACCGTCCACCACCCGGATCGACGGATATCGGCCTGCGGCCGGAACGAGGTGATCAGCAGACCAGCGGTTGGGACCGTCCAGAAGATGGCAATCAGGACGGCAATCAGTGATGCCGCCGGTGAAGCCAGCCGGGTCTTGGAATCGACATCGCGTTGTTCCTTCCGCGTCAGCTTGCGTGGAGTGTCGTGACTCATCGCTCCCCCTCCGAGATCCTCATCTGCCGCACGTTGTAGACGATGATCGGCGTGACGATGATGAACAACAGCACCGCCAGGGCCGCACCGATATTCGGCTGGTCTTGGGTGAAACTCTGGGTGTAGAACTCATTGGCGATCACCGAGGTGTCGAATTGCCCACCCGTCATCGTGTACACGATGTCGAAGGCTTTCAGCGTGCCCATGGCGATCGTCGTCAACACCACGATGATGGCGGGACGGACGCTCGGGATGGTCACCCACCAGAACAGCCTCATCCCGGTGGCCCCGTCCACCTTGGCGGCTTCGATGATCTCGTCCGGGATGGCCTTGATGGCTGCCGACAACACAGTCATGGCAAAGCCGGCCTGGATCCAGATCATCACGATGATCAGCATGAAGGTGTTCTGCGGAGGATCCAGCAGGAACTGCTGGGGCTCTCCGCCGAAAGTCACCACGATCTGGTTGATGAGGCCGATCTGGTTCACACCCTCCGGCTTGTACTCGTACATGAACTTCCAGATGATCGACGCGCCCACCATCGAGATCGCCATCGGCAGGAAGATGAGCGTCTTGGCGAGTTTCTCAAAGGGAGTGCGGTCGACGAGTATCGCGTAGATCAGGCCGAGCACCGTTGCCCCGAGCGGCACGATGAGCACCCAGAAGAAGGTGTTTCGCAGAACCGTCAAGAATAGGGTGTCGGTGAAGATCCGCACGTAGTTTTCGAGGCCAACGAACTGGATGTCTCGGCGGTCGAAGAAGGACTGCTTGATCGTCAGCAGGCCCGGCCACAGCAGACCGAAGGTGATCAGCAATACCGCGGGCCCGAGGTAACCGACGACCGGCACCCATTTGGGAAGCCGCGGTCGGTCGACCACGGCGAGGACAAGGCCCATCACCAGCGCGAAGAGCGCAATGGCGAAGAACATGACGAAGATCTTTTCGGGAACCGTCTCAGGCTTCATCAGCCACTCCACGGTGTACTCCTTTCAGATAGTGCGGGTTGGGTCCGGTCACCGCAACCGCGGGCCCGGACCCAACTTGCTGGATCCTCGGGCCTGCTACTTTGCCGGCCAGGACTTTTCGATGGCGTCGGCGACGGCCTGACTGCTCTTGTCGAGAGCAATCCAGTTGGTCATTTCCTTCCAGAACGACCCGGCGCCCACGGCGCTCGGCATGAGGTCGGAGCCGTCAAAACGGAAGACCGTCTTCGCGTCGGTCAGCAGGGAGTAGGACAGTTTGTCCATCGGCTGGGCCAGATTGGCCGGGTCCAGCTTCTTGTTGGCGGACAGCCAGCCACCGGCCGGAGTGGCCTTGGCCTTGGCGTTGCTCCACTCCGGGCTGGCCAGGTAGGCCTGGAAGGCCTGGACCTCGGGCCGGTCGGAGAACGCTGCGGCGAACTCGCCACCGCCGAGCACGGGCTTGACATCAGCGGTCTTGCCAGGCAGGTAGAAGGCCCACACATCGCCGGTTTCGCCGACCTCGGTGCCCTTGTCCCAGTTGGCTGCGTAGAAGGACGCCTGGCGATGCAGGTAGCAGGTGCCGTCGGCGATCGGGAGGCCAGCCTCGGTGAAGGAAGTGGTCGCGATCGACTTGATTCCGCCCAGGCCGCCGTTGACGTACTTGTCGTTCTTCAGGATGCCGCCGGCCATGTCGATCGCAGCCACGACGCTGGGATCGTTGAACGGGATGGCGTGGGTAACCCACTTGTCGTAGTTCTCCGGGGTACCGGTACGAAGCATCATGTCCTCGACCCAGTCAGTAGCCGGCCAACCGGTGGCACCGCCAGACTCGATTCCCGCACACCATGGCTTGACCTTGCCATCGGGATGGTCGGCAACGATCTTGTCCGACAGCGCGATCAGTTCGTCCCAGGTGGTGGGAACGGTGTAACCCTTGTCGGCGAACATTGTCGGCGAGTACCACACGAAGGACTTGGCGTTCGCACCCACCGGAACGGCGTAGTACTTGCCGTCCACCGACCCGTAGACCCTCCACTCCGGGGAGTAGTAAGTGTCGACATTCTTGCTCGCCAGAGCGCCGGCTTCCATGACCTTGCCGGGGTTGTTGCGGACGAGCGTCGCCAGCAGGCCGGGCTGCGGGATGTAGGCGATGTCAGGGGAGTTGCCAGCCTTGATGCGGACCGGCAGTTGCGCCTCGAAGTCGCGAGTGCCCTCGTACTTGATGGTGGCGCCGGTGCAGGTCTCGAAAGGCTTGTACGAATCGATGTGCGGCTGAGCCTCCGCGTCGGAGGCGATCGAGGAGAAGACACTGATGGTCTTCCCCTTCAGGTCGCCGTAGTCCTTGAACGCAGCGCAATCCGCGGCCGATCCGGTGGCCGCGCCCCCAGCCGTCGGAGCCGTGCCCGAACTGCAGGCTGCCGAGACTAATACGGCAGCCACCGATGCAGTCGCCGCAAGCGCGCGCTTCAGCGAGCGTGCATGAGACATAGGGTTTCTCACTTCCTGTATTGACGACCCCCTCCGTTGGGGGTGTTGTCACTCTAGGACTCGGCGACGGCGATGTCGCGAGGTGTGGCCGATTCGTTATCGAAGTGCCGGAGGGGAACACGTCCACAAAGCCCCAACGGCCTGCCCGCTCGAACTGAATGGTTTCATGGTGCCGGGGCGGGAATTTGAATGGGGACGCCAGTTTGCTGGGTCAATGACGAACGATGGAGCGGACGACGGCCAGGAAGGCCACGGCGCCCGCGACGGCGGCGGCCACGAGAGCGACCTGTTGGGTCTTGACACTGCCGTCGTCGGCCACAAACTGTGCCTTGACTGTCCTCGCACGATCCGTGGCCTGCCGACGGGCGTCAGCGACGGCGCGCGCCGCGATTGCTTTGGGATGGACCTCCATGAACAGGCTCTCGACGCTGGCTGCCAACCGATCGCGGGCAGCCGCGATATCTGCCTCGATCTGGGCCTTGGTGCGGGTCGTTTCGTCGGCCATGATCCCCTCCGGTGGGCTGCGTTGGCGCCAGCCTATGCCCGTCGGGCTATCCGTGAGGGCAGCTAGCGAGTGAGCGTGGAGACAACTGTCCTACAGTGGTGGCATGCCCGCTTTGAAGCCTGGAGATGTCGCACCGTCATTCACCCTTCTTGACGCCGACCAACACCCCGTGTCGTTGGCTGACTTCGCCGGCGGCCGGCTCATCGTCTACTTCTTCCCCGCAGCCATGACCCCGGGCTGCACCACCCAGGCGGTCGACTTCGACGCCGCCCTGTCCGATCTGGCAACAGCGGGCTACCAGGTCGTCGGGATCTCACCCGATTCCCCCGAGAAGCTGGCCAGATTCCGTGATGCCGAGTCGCTCGGGTTCCCGCTGCTGGCAGACCCTGACAAAGAGGTGCTGAAGGCCTACGAGGCGTTTGGGCAGAAGGTGTTGTACGGCAAGCAGATCGAGGGCGTGATCCGGTCCACCTTCGTGATCGACGTGGACGACTCGGGGGTCGGAACGGTCGCCGTCGCGCAGTACAACGTC